>DXDP01000075.1 GCA_019115445.1 Candidatus Nocardiopsis merdipullorum | reverse complement strand
GGTCGTGCGCTACCCCAGCCGGGAGGCGTTCAGCCGCATGGTCTCCGACCCCGAGTACCAGGAGTTCACCCACCTGCGCACCCAGGCCCTGAGCGAGGCCGTCCTGCAACCCACCGTCCCCTGGGGTTCACACCGCGCCTCCTGACCGGACCCGACCAGCACGGGGACGGGCCTCCGAAAGAAAGGTCCGACCCCGTCGTCTCAGGCCCGCCTGGCCGTGGGAACAGGTGCGGCCGTGGGCTCGTTCCATCGCCCGGTCGCCAAGAACTCCTCCAAGGTCTTGGTGTAAGGGGTCAGGTCCTGGCCGATCGTCCGCTCGACCCATGCGTCGTCGTAGTAATTGTGCATGTACCGTTCACCCTGGTCACACATGAGCATGACAACGCTGCCCGTCTCCTTGTGGGAAAGCATCTCGGCGACAATCCGTAGCGCACCCCACAGGTTGGTCCCGGTGGAGGGGCCCGCACGGTGGCGCAGTCGTGCCAGGAGCAGACGCATGGCCGCGATCGAGGCCGCGTCGGGAACCGAAATCATCCGATCGACGACGGCGGGCAGGAACGAGGGTTCGACCGTGGGTCGTCCGATCCCCTCGATGTGAGAGGGTTTTCCCTCGATCCAGTGCCCGGGGTCCCGCGGCCACTGATTCTTGGGGTGCCCCTCGTTGGCCACCCAGTTGGGGAAGAACGCCGAGTTCTGGGGGTCCACGACACACACCCGGGTGTCACGGCGACTGAAGCGGATGTGTCGGCCGATCGTCGCGCTCGTTCCTCCGGTACCCACCCCTACCACGATCCACGTGGGGTCGGGGTGGCGTTCCTCCGCGATCTGCCGGAAGATCGTCGCTGCCACGTTGTGGTCGTCGCGATAGTCGTAAGCACGTTCGGCATAGGTGAACTGGTCCATGAAGTGGCCCTTGGGGTCCTTCTCCGCCAAAAAGGCCGCCGCTTTCTCGATGTCACCGTCGCTTCCGGGGTTTTGGACCTCTCCCCCGTAGGACTTGATCAGTTCCACCTTTTCCTGACTGGTACTCGTGGGCACCACCGCGGTGAACCTCAACCCCAGAAGATGCGCGAAGTAGGCTTCGGAGACCGCGGTGGAGCCACTGGAGGCTTCGAAGACGTGTGTGTCCGGTTCGATCCAACCGGTGCACAACGCATGCAGGAAGAGAGCGCGTGCCATCCGATGCTTCAGACTGCCGGAGGGGTGGACGGACTCGTCCTTGACGTAGAGGTCGACACCCCAGTCCACGGGGAGCGGGAAGTTGAAGACGTGTGTGTCCGCCGAGCGTGTGCCGTCGGCGTGCAGCATTCGGATCGCGTTCTTCACCCATGCGCGCTTGCGGCTGTCGTAGTGGTCGACGATCCGTGTCGTGACGGCGCCGGTGTCTTGTTCACTGTGTGTTGTGGCCATGAGCCGGAGCTACCCTCGGTCCCACTCCGGAGTTCGGAACGAGGAAAAATCGTGGTCCCAGCGTCTGGTTCCCCCCGTTTCCAGCGAGTTGGTCCTCCCCGTAACAGGCGGTTTCGGTTTCTCCTCTTCCTGGGATCGGGACAGGCCACGACTATGCGCTTCTCTTGCCTGGCGGGATCTTCTTCGAGCCCGGAGGAACAACCCCCTTGTGCCGATCGTCCTGCTTCGGGCCCATCACCGAGACCCCACTGTGGACAACGGGCTTCACCAATCTGCTCGATGTTTCAGTCGTCCACTTGCGCGACGAAAGGTTTCATACACTGCATCAAAGCGGTGAGGAATTTCGGATGGTGCACGCTTCGTCATGTGGGCATGCGGCCCAGGAACTGTTGCGGGTCCAGACCGGGGCGTCTGGAGTTCTGTAGGCGAACCCGCAAGGAATCCTCGATGTCGCCGACGTACAACCACCCCATCAGGTGCTCGGAGTCGGCCAGCCCGTGCGCGTCTTTCACCTCGGGGGCGTTGGCATACAGCCCGGTACGCCACATCACGCCCCAGCCGCACTGCCACAGTGCCAGTTCCAGCAGGTGTCCGACACCTGCGGCAGTGGCGCGCTGCTCCCACTCGGGCACCTTCGGGTGTGGTTTCGGGCTGGCGATGATGGCGATGAGCAGTTCGGCGCGGAAGGGTTTTGTGTTGATCTCTCCGGGCTCACGCACGGTACCTGCGGCCGCGTCCAGCGCCTTGCCGAGCTTGCCCCGTGCCTCCCCACGCAAGGTGATCAGTCTCCAGGGGCGCAGTGCCTTGTGGTCGGCCACGGGGGTGACGGCCGCCAACAGGTGCGCCAACTCGTCGTCATCGGGGGTCTTGGGGCCGACCTTCGACAGCGAACGCCGAGAAGCCATCGCCTCAAGGACCGGATCGGAGAAGTACCTCATGCCCTCATCTTTCCTGTGAAGTCTGCGCCATGTCCATTTTGCCGTAGTTTTTGACCTTGGTCGACAACGGCGGCACGCTGTAAAGAGGTCAACAAAAATCGGCTGTTCCGTCTTCCGCAGCAGAGCAAACGTTGCACGCACAGCTTATTTCGGCGTCGTCGATTATTTTGCTGCTCTGTTCTTGCAAGTCTTCAAGCCCTTCTTCGTAAAACACCAAAAACATTTTTCATGACAGTCGCATCGAAGAGCCCGGCCAAGACGGTGATCAGTGCCAGGCCGGCGACGTGGCCCCGTACCTGTTCGGGCGGTTCCTGTTCGGTTTCGGACTCTGCTTCATCACCACGAAAAAGAAGCTCTTGAGTTTTCTCATTACCGGGAACTGTGTGACAAAATCCGGCCTCCCCGGGCAAGGACAGGCCTTCCTGGGTTTTCGATGTGCTCACGGCAAAGCAAATCATCTGGGCCGTGCGTTGCTCCTTCGTCTGCTTTCCGGTCGGTCGTACGTTGGTCCGCAAGAGACATCAACGCAAGGAGAGTGGAAACATGTCGGCTTCGATCCCTGGTTACACCTACGAAAGCAGCGAGAAGGCCACATCACCGGTCGGGGCGGGGGATCTGGACAAGCTCAAGGCCACGGTGATGTTCACCGAGGACGACGAACAGGCGCTACGACTGGCGGGGGACGTGCTCGAGGACCAGGTCGAGGACGTACTCGACGTGTGGTACGGGTTCGTGGCCGACCACCCCCACCTGGTGGCCTACTTCTCCACCCCCGAGGGGGAACCGATCCAGGAGTACCTTGATCGGGTGCGGCCACGGTTCAGCCAGTGGATCCTCGACACCTGCCGACGCCCCTACGACCAGACCTGGTTGGACTACCAGGAGGAGATCGGCCTGCGCCACACCCCCGAGAAGAAGAACACCACCGACGACGTCAACTCGGTGAACAACATCTCGCTGCGTTACGTCATCGCCTTCATCTATCCGATCACCGCCACCATGCGGGATTTCCTGGGCAAGAAGGGGCACAGCGCCGAGCAGGTGGAAGCGATGCACCAGGCCTGGTTCAAGGCGGTGACCCTGACCGTGACGTTGTGGTCTCGTCCCTATGTTCGCAACGACCTCTGGTGACAGTGATCAGCGCCCAGCCCCACGCCCGAGTCGTGTCGGTACTCGTCGGCCCTGCTCAACGCTTCGAGGAACCGGGCACCGGCCGGGCGTGGGTCAGTGCGATCAACAAGTCAGCCGTCACTGCCCCTGTCCTGGGCGCTCAGCACGGCCAGGACCGGACAACCCGTGTGAGTGGGGTTCTCCAGGCCCTCACCGGTCTTGGGGTGCGGCCACCAGCCACGTGCCCGTCCAACGTTCTTCCACCGCCGCACACACGGCCTCGGCAAAATCTGTGTAGCTGATGGTCTGTGCGCAAAAAGCACTTTCGTCGGCCCCCGGAGGCCACATGTGGTACTCCCCCGTGTGGGGCCCGTCCGGGTCGAAGTCGGGTGGCGGAACCAAGTAGGCCCAGGGCAGTTCGGCCGGACTCGCCTCCATGTGGGCGCGCAACCGCGCGTGCGCTCTTCCTCTTGGCAGAGTGCGTCGGGGAAAGGACGAGGCCTGCCAAAAACGTGTGCCGTCAGGCATGTTCAACGCACCCGCACCGCCGACGGTCACGATCGGTACGGAGCTCCCGGCCGAGGTCCGTGTCGCCTCCACGATGCGTTCATGCAGGTCGACCAGGGCCGCAGGGTCGATGTCACCTCGTAGACGGACGGCGTTGACCACGACGTCCGCCCCGGTGATGGCTCTGCGAAGACTCACCGGGTCATCGATGTCCACGACAACCCCTGTCACCGGCCGACCCAACTCAGGCAGCCGGGACAGATCCTCCGTTTTCCGAAGGGCCGCGGTGACCTCGATGGTGGAGGGAAGCAGCCGAAGGATCGCCGAACCGGCGCGCCCGGTGGCTCCGAGGACGGTTGTGCAAGTCATGCAATGACACTCTCCTTCGTGGTGCGGCAGTCGAACACGATGGCGGGAAAGAGCGTGTCCCGACCTCGCAAGAGGCATCCGGCGGTCAGTCCACCGACCGAAGGGGTGGTGCTCGGTTCCCTGCCGGGGGTACTTCGTGTTCGAAGGTCGCCTGACACGGAAGAGGTCGACAGGACATCGCGACCCCCTTCCAACGCCAACGTTGGAGTTGAGAGTAGTAGCGTGTCCCCCGAAGTGGCAACCCTTGCGTTGGAGATTTGTCGGCACACTGGAGGGGACGGATGGCCTGGGACACCGAAGGCACGAAGCGGAAGATCAGGGAAGCAGCCGTCCGCGAGTTCGCACAGTTCGGCCCCGACGGCACAACCGTGGAACGCATCGCCGGAGCCGCCGGGGTGAACAAGGAACGGGTGTACAACTACTTCGGCAACAAAAGGAGCCTCTTCACCCTCGTCCTGCGCGACGAACTCATGAAAGTCGCCCAGGCGGTCCCCATCGAATCCTTTGCCACAGAGGACGTCGGTGACTACGCAGGACGTGCCTACGACTACCACCGGCAACACCCGGAACTGACCAGACTTCTCCGTTGGGAAGGTCTGGTCCTCGACGACCAGATCCCCGACGAGGAACTACGCCGCCGGCACTACGAGTACAAGTCCCGGGCCATGTCCGACGGGCAGGCACACGGTGCGATCACCACCTCGATCGATGCGGGCCATCTGTTCTTCCTGGTCCTTTCGCTCGCCGGGTGGTGGTCGGCGGCCCCACAGGTGGCACGCATGCTGACCGGTGCACCCACCGAGGAAGAACATGCCCGGCGCCGAGCCTCGGTGGTGGAGGCAGCACGGCGCCTGGCCCGAGCGCCCTGACCGTTGTCCGGCAAGTCCCCGCCCCGGGTAGCGTTGTCGTTCGGTGGAGCGGAAACGGCCCCGCTGCCCGAAGACAGTCCCGCCGGGCCAGTTACACAGTGAGGAAGAACCGGCTTGCCCACGAGCACCACACCGTCCCAGGCCCCGCGTCCCGAACGCGGCGGCATGCCGAGCTGGCTCCCCCGCGCCATGATGTTGGCCCTGTGGCTGGTCACGGCCTTCGGTGTTGCCCTGTGGCTGTTCCTCAAGCTGCAGAACCTCATCATGCTGCTGCTGATCTCGCTGTTCCTGGCACTGGCGCTGGAACCCGCGGTCAACTGGCTCCACCGGCGCCGATGGCCGCGAGGGCCCGCCACCGGAGCGGTCATGCTTGTGGTGCTGGCGTTGAGCGTGTTGTTCCTCAGCATGCTCGGTTCCATGCTGATCGGCCAGATCCTGGCCTTTGTCTCCGAGATACCCGCGATGGTCCGGGCCCTGCTGGACTGGATCAACACCACATTCGGCACGTCCTACTCCCCCACAACCTTGCTCAACGAGATCTCCAGCGCCAGCGGACTGGTGGAGCAGTACGCGTCCGGTATCGCCAACAATCTCCTGGGGGCCGGGACAACCTTCCTGATGCTGCTCTTCAACGGGCTGGCCATCGCCCTGTTCACTTTCTACCTGTGCGCCGACGGTCCACGTTTTCGTCGGGTGATCTGTTCGCTGCTGCCACCACGCACTCAGCGGGAGGTGTTGCGGGCCTGGGAGATCGCCATCAGCAAGACCGGCGGCTACCTCTACTCCCGTGCGCTGTTGGCCCTGTTCTCCGGGGTGGCGCATTATCTGGTGCTGGTTGTGTTGGACATCCCCTTCGCGTTCGCCCTGGCGCTGTGGATGGGGGTACTGTCCCAGTTCATCCCGACCGTGGGTACCTACATCGGTGGTGCGGTCCCCATACTCGTTGCACTGATGGAGGGCGTGTTGCCCGCGGTGTGGATGCTGATGTTTGTCATCGTCTACCAGCAGTTCGAGAACTATCTGCTCCAGCCGCGCATCACCGCCAGGACCCTCGACATGCATCCCGCGGTGGCCTTCGGGTCGGTCCTTGCCGGCGTCGCCGTGCTGGGTGGGCCCGGTGCGTTGCTGGCGTTGCCGATGGGCGCGAGCATGCAGGCCTTCTTGAGCACCTACATTCGCCACTACGAGGTGGAGGAACACCCCTTGCTTCCCGCCACCGAGACCAGGAGAACATCGGTGGTGACCTCCGAGAAGGACCGCGAGGACCCCGAATCGGCCGTGGGATCCGACCCACAGGAGGAGGACGACCGGGAAGAGCCATGACCGGTCGACCGCTGCTCGAAGCAGGGGTGTTGCACGCCACGGGGTGTTGTCTCTTTTGAGCGATGGCCGCGATCACGTGGTGGAGGAAGTGGGGAACAGGTCCCCATCGTCCACACCGCAATCGGTGTGCCCGGTCCTGCACCCACCGGTACGGGGCGAAGAAAGGGCGGTGCCCACCGGGGAGGGTGAGCACCGCGGTCACAAGGAACGAGAGTGACACTGAACGGGGTAGTGTCCTCTGCGGCCTTCAGCGGCTGAAGTCGTCCGGGCCTATGGTCGGACCGTGGTAGAACTCGTGGTCCGGTTCGTCCTCGGGCACGTCCGGGTAGGTGGGGCCGTCCCCGTCCGGTGTACGGGGTTCACTGATCGCAATGCCGTGGGCCTGCATCGT
>DXDP01000074.1 GCA_019115445.1 Candidatus Nocardiopsis merdipullorum | reverse complement strand
GCCGTTCGTGATGAAGCGTCTGGTCGACCTGAACCACGCGCAGAACATCAAGAGCGCCAAGCGCATGGTCGAGCGATCCCGCTCGGTCGTGTGGGACGTCCTCGAAGAGGTCATCACCGAACACCCGGTGTTGCTCAACCGCGCGCCGACGCTGCACCGTCTGGGTATCCAGGCCTTCGAGCCGCAGCTGGTCGAGGGCAAGGCCATTCAGATCCACCCGCTCGTGTGCACCGCGTTCAACGCGGACTTCGACGGCGACCAGATGGCCGTGCACCTGCCGTTGTCCGCCGAGGCCCAGGCCGAGGCGCGGCTGCTGATGTTGGCCACCAACAACATCCTCAAGCCGTCCGACGGCAAGCCCGTGACCATGCCGACCCAGGACATGATCATCGGTCTGTACTACCTGACGATGGAGAAGACCGGAGCCAAGGGCGAGGGCCGTTCGTTCATGTCCCCGGCCGAGGCGATCATGGCCTACGACCTGGGTGAGCTGGAACTGCGGGCACGCATCAACCTGCGGATCACCGACGGTGCTCCGGCTCCGAAGGACTGGACGCCGCCGGAGGGTTGGCAGGAGGGTGAGCCCTACACGCTGGAGACCACCCTCGGTCGGTACCTGTTCAACGAGACCACCCCGGTCGACTACCCGTACGTCAACTTCCAGATGGGCAAGAAGCAGATCTCGACGCTGGTCAACGACCTCGCCGAGAACTACCGCAAGGTCCAGGTCGCCACGACCCTGGATGCCCTGAAGGACGCCGGGTACCACTGGGCGACCCGTTGTGGGTTGACCATCGGTATCGAGGACGTCGTCCCGCCGCCGCGCAAGACCGAGATCCTCGACGAGTACGAGAACAAGGCGGACAAGATCCAGCGCGAGTACGATCGCGGTCTGATCACCGACAACGAGCGCCGCCAAGAACTCACCGAGGTGTGGGCGCAGGCCACCGGTGAGGTGGCCAAGAACATGGAGGACAACTTCCCCGAGGACAACCCGGTGTGGATGATGGTCCAGTCCGGTGCTCGCGGTAACCCGATGCAGGTGCGCCAGATCGCCGGTATCCGTGGTTTGGTCTCCAACACCAAGGGTGAGACGATCCCGCGTCCGATCAAGTCCTCCTACCGCGAGGGTCTGTCCGTGCTGGAGTACTTCATCTCCACCCACGGTCAGCGCAAGGGGTTGGCCGACACCGCCCTGCGTACCGCCGACTCGGGTTACCTGACCCGTCGTCTGGTGGACGTGGCGCAGGACGTCATCGTCCGCGAGGTGGATTGCGGCACGGACCGTTCGCTGTGGCACGAGATCGGTGAGAAGAACGCCGCCGGTGCGGTGGTGCGCAAGCACAACGTCGAGAACACCGGTTTTGGCCGTACTCTCGCCGAGGACGTGGTCGACGCCGACGGAAACGTGGTGCTGTCCGCGCTGAACGACACCTCCGAGCAGAACATCGACAAGCTGATCGACGCCGGGATCACCCGGGTGCGTATCCGTTCGTCGTTGACCTGTGAGGCCAAGATCGGTGTCTGCTCCACCTGTTACGGTCGCTCCATGGCGACCGGTAAGCCGGTGGACGTCGGTGAGGCGATCGGTATCATCGCGGCCCAGTCCATCGGTGAGCCCGGTACGCAGCTGACCATGAGGACCTTCCACATGGGTGGTTCGGCCGGTCAGGACATCACCCACGGTCTGCCCCGTGTCCAGGAGCTCTTCGAGGCTCGCATCCCCAAGGGTGTGGCCCCGATCTCCGAGATGGAGGGGCGGATCCGGGTCGACGACACCGAGAAGAGCCGAAAGATCGTCGTCATCCCCGACGACGGCACGGACGAGATCGCCTACCCGGTCCCGATGCGTGCGCAGCTGCTCGTCAACGACGACGATCACGTCAAGGTCGGCCAGCAGCTGATCCAGGGCGCGATCAACCCGCACGAGGTGCTTCGTATCCAGGGTCCGCGCGCGGTGCAGCAGCACCTCGTGTCGGAGGTCCAAGAGGTGTACAAGTCGCAGGGTGTGTCCATCCACGACAAGCACATCGAGATCATCGTCCGACAGATGCTCAAGCGGGTGAACATCCTGGAGTCGGGGGCCACCGAGTTGCTGCCCGGCGAGATGGTCGAGCGGCCCAAGTTCGAGCGCATCAACCGTCAAGTGGTGGCCGAGGGCGGTCAGCCCGCCGCCGGTCGCCCGGTGCTGCTGGGTATCACCAAGGCCTCGTTGGCCACGGAGTCCTGGCTGTCCGCGGCCTCCTTCCAGGAGACCACCCGAGTGCTGACCGAGAACGCGATCCACGGCAAGAGCGATCCTCTGCTCGGCCTGAAGGAGAACGTCATCATCGGTAAACTCATCCCCGCCGGTACCGGTATTCCGCAGTACCGGAACATCCGGGTGGAGCCCACCGAGGAGGCCAAGGCCTCGATGTACTCGGTTTCGGGCTATGAGGAGCCGAGTGAGTACACCTTCGGCCAAGGCTCGGGGGAAGCCGTGCCGTTGGAAGACTACGACTTCGGTCCCTACAACCGGTAAGAACGGTTTGCTGTACTGACGGCGGCGGTCTGCCACCCTCCTTCCGGGGGTGGCAGCCGCCGCCGTCCGTCGTTGTTGGCCCGCACACCGCGGTGCGGATGGGGAGAAGGCGCTTCGGCGCAGGCGGAAAGCAGGTACGCAGTGACCGATAACGGGGGCAGCAGGGATCCCTGGGAAGAGAGCGCGGATTCGTGGTTCCAACCCAGTGAGAACCGCTATCGCAAACAGTCCGAATATCAGGACCCGCAGGAAGAGCAGCAAGAGGGAGAGGAACCCGTCTTCCCTGACAGCGGTGGTTACGCGGGGGTGAGTTCCGCACGCCCGGAGATGGTCGAGCCGTACCCGGAAGCACTGGGTGGGCCGCCCCCCGATGCGGTTTCTCCGACCGCGGAGCCACCAGGGGCACCGCCGGACCTGGAGACACCCTCCCACGGGGGAATCTCCTACCCGGGGGCGAGCCCGAAGACCCGTCAACCATCGACCCGGGTACCTGGGGAAGAGCGTTCCGTTCCGGACACCCCTGGTGAGGAGTGTCCCGGCGCTGAGTATCCCAACATCGCCGCCAGCGCCGAGGTACCACTGCC
>DXDP01000073.1 GCA_019115445.1 Candidatus Nocardiopsis merdipullorum | reverse complement strand
CGCCACCAGGGTCGCGGTCGTCTGCGGCAACACCAGGTCTTTCGCCCCCGTCACCTCGACCCGGGTTCCGTTGGCCTCGAGCACACCCCGCACCGCATCGATCTCCTCGGGCAGATTCGCCTCCCGATAGCCCCGCACCGCAGCCCGCACCTGCTGCAGAGATCTGCGGGCCAGCTCCTGCACCTCGGTCATCTCCGCGGCGGCTCGGGAAGCATCGCTCGACAGCAGTCGTTCAGCGCGTTCGGACTTGTCCGCCAGCTCCGACAAGCTGTCTCCCAGCAGGTCGTGCATGTCCCGGGCGAACCTCAACCGTTCCTCCGACACCGCGAGCCGAGAACGGGCCCGCTGGTTGAGGAGCGCCTCGTTGGTGATGTCCCACAAGCGCATGTACACCCCTGTCCCGGACGCGAAGAAGAGTGTCATCAGGGGAGTGCCCAGCACGATCAGAAAGTAGGCGGACACCGGGTGATCGGGTGCGACGGTGACGACGAAGAACACCGCAAGGGGGAAGAAGAAGATCGTTGCCCACACACCCCATCGACGTGGACCCGCGAACGCGGCCGAGCCCCACCAGCAGGAGACCACCAGCATGGTGAACCACAGATCATGGAGCAGGGCGGCCAGCACCATGGTCAAGACGTAGGACCCCCAGTACAGCCATGGGCCGGTTCGGGGGCGTCGGTTCAGGCGGACCCGGCCGAGGAACAGCAAGAGAAGCATCGTGCCCGCCACACCCGACAAGACCAGATTCAGGGGCAACCGCCAAGGCCCATTGCTGTGGACAAGCGCGTCCACCCCGGAGAAGAGCACCAAGGGAAGGGCGATGAAACCCGTCGAGAACACGATGACCAACCGTACGAATCGGAGCTTGCGCTCGTTCCTGCGGTCCGCGTCCACACTGCCCGGGCGTTCGTCCGAACGGCTCACCTCGTGTGCCACACCGGTTCCTTCCTCCTGGCCGCTGTCAGCCTACGCACGGGGACGGGCGGACCACCTTCGTCCCGCCCCCTGTGCACCACCGATTCGGTGTCTACGGCTGCCTGGGGTCCCAGCGGAAGAAGCGACGCACCGCAAGCGCCAGGAGCACGATCCAGGCGAGCATGACCCCGAGGGAGGGCAGGGCCGCTCCCCACAGCCCCAGGTAGCTCCGCTCCTGGGCTCCCGCTGAGCCACCGAAGACGTCGTGACCGGTGTATGCGGCCTGCACCATCTCTCCCGGCGGGACGGACGGAACAAGACTCATGACCTGGCGGGCGCCCTCGGGCAGGAACTCCAGGGAGAAGATGCCTCCACTGGCGAACAACAGAATCATCATCGGCACCATCACCACCATCTGAGCAGATTCGGCATTGCGTACCAGGGGTGTGATGAGCACCCCCATCAGGGAGAAGGCGATGCTTCCGAGAACGATGGCCACCAGCAACATCAACGGGTCCCTCGGTAGTGCACCGGACGGCATCATCAGAATCAGGCCGCCCATGAGCACAGCGATGAACAAAGAGAACACGGTCACGACACCGATGATCCCGCCGAAGATCACCACCTGTGGCACACCACTGACCCGGAACCGCTTGAGCACCAGCGACTCGCGACGGGCGGTGAACACGTTGGACACATGGCCCAGGCCCAGGACGAGGCTGATGGCACCCATCATGCTGAGCATGACCATCTCCGCCATACCGAACCCCGGCAACACCTCGTCGTTGGGCATCTGCAGCGCCAGGAAGGCGAAGAGCAGCGGCAGGAACAGGAACATCCACGCGGTCTTGTATCGCACGAACAGGGTGAACTCTGTGCGGGTCAGGCGCAGGATCTGCTTGAGCGGGCTGACGGACGGACGTCGCCCGGTGGAAACGACCGTGGTCGTACTCATGGTGTTCTCTCCTCGGAAAGTCTGTGAAGCGGAGCAGGTATTGCGTGGTGCTCACCCACCGACCGGGGCGGCCGTACCATCGGCGACCTGGAGGAACACCTCCTCCAGGGATGCGCTGCGAACCTGAAGGTTGCGCAGGATCGTGTCGTGCTCGGTGGCCCAGGAAAGAAGTACCGCGACCACGCGGTGAGCACGCTCGTCGACATCTGCGCCCTTGACCGTGTAGGTCGCCGCCACTACCCCGGAGTGGGTCTCCACCGCCACGTCCGTGCCCTCCACGTGGGGCAGATCGATGGTGGCCAGATCGGCGGGCAGAACGAAGCTCACCCGGTCACCCCGCTCTGCGAGAACGTCCTGAAGGGTGCCTTCCACACCGACCTCTCCCCGGTGCATGATCGCGAGCCGGTCGGCGAGCCGCTCGGCCTCTTCCAGGTGATGTGTGGTGAGCAGGATCGCCACGCCCTCGGCCTTGAGCTGATTGATGATCCGCCAGGTGTCGATACGGCCCTCGGCGTCCATACCGGTGGTGGGTTCGTCCAGGTAGAGAACATCGGGCCGGGACAGGAGAGCCAGCCCCAGGTCCAGGCGTCGCTTCTGCCCACCGGACAGCTGACGTACCGGAACCCCGACCTTGCCGGCCAGGCCGACCAGTTCCAAGGTCTCGTGCTTGTCCCGGGGTGTGGCGGCCAGGTCGTGGGTCAGATCCACCGTCTCCTGGACGCTGAGATCCTCCATGAGGCCGCTTCCCTGCAGGACCGCGTTGACGTGCTCACGTACCCCACTCGGGTTGTTGTAGGGGTCCTGGCCGAAGACACGCACACTGCCGGAGCTGGGCCGACGAAAACCTTCCAACGTATCGACGGTCGTGGTCTTGCCGGCACCGTTCGTGCCGAGGAGGGCGAACAGTTCACCCGAGTGGATCTCGAAGGAAATCCCCTTGACCGCTTCGAAGTCGCCGTACTTCTGGCACAGGTCACGGACGACCACCACCGGTTCGGAGGTGGCCTGACCGGGGGTCTGTCGGGCTGGTGCGGTATTCGTCGTCATGTGTCCAGGATCCTGGAACCGGGCCTGGGAGCACAGACCCCGGTGTCACCGAAATCTTGTCAGGAACACACGGTCCTTCGACTGACAAATGTCATACGTCCACGTCACTCTCGTCCACTGGGTGCCCACCCCTTCGAACGGACGGAAGCAGCGTCTTCTCGACAAGGGTCGTGCCCGTGGCCCGTTGGGGACCGGAGGTCGACGACACCGGAGCAGAACTTTCGAAATTTTGTTTCGTACCGGGTACTTGGTAAGCTCGATCTCTGTTACGGATCCTCGTTCGGTGAGGCTCCTGCACGAATACAGGCCGCTGGTCGGACACGCAGTCGAGAGACGGTGTCGGGCTAGGACAGGCACTCCCGGCTTAAGGGTTTGCCCAAAGCGG
>DXDP01000072.1 GCA_019115445.1 Candidatus Nocardiopsis merdipullorum | reverse complement strand
GATCCGCGCAGAGGTCCTGGACAAGGGCTGGAACGAGACCGCCCAGGCCTACACCACCGCCTATGAGGGCACCGACCTGGACGCCGCTTCGCTGCACATCGGTCTGGCCGGGCTCATCGACCCTGCCGATGAACGGTTTCAGTCCACCGTCACCGCGGTGGAGGCCGAACTGCGCAGCGGGCCCACCGTCTACCGCTACCACCGGGACGATGGGCTGCCCGGCGGTGAGGGGGGCTTCCACCTGTGCACGACCTGGCTGATCGAGGCATACCTGTTGACCGGGCGTCGCGCCGAGGCCGAGGAACTGTTCAAGCACTTCGTGGATTCCGCGGGCCCCACCGGCCTGATCCCCGAGGAGTTCGACCCGCTCACCGAACGGGCTCTGGGCAACCACCCGCAGGCCTACTCACACCTTGGGTTGATCCGCTGTGCACAGCTTCTCGACCAACACCAGTAAGGCACACGTAACTGCCTGGACAGGGACGTCCGTGGGCTGACTTCGGTAAACATGGACGGGTATGGAAGGATTTCAGCGTGACTGAAGAGTTCCATGCCGCGTTCCAGCGTGTGCTCACCACCGCCGCCGCTCGGGCACCCGACTTCCCCTCGGCCGTACACGACGTGTTTCGGCTCTCCTCGGAAGTACGCACGGGTGAGCTGAGTGCCGCCATGGAGTCACTGGCCCCAGTGCTGAGTGACTGCGAACCCTACGGGGGTGTGGCCTCCGACCTGTCGGTTCTGGCCGGGGCGTTCGTGGAACAGGGCGCCCCGGCCGGCCAGGTCGGACTGGAGGTACTGCGCCAACTGGGCAGCTACGGTCAGGCCGCGGTGGCGTTCATGCACGCCTGGGACAAAACCGGGGGAGGCTCACTTCCCGCGCCGGGAGATGTCTCGGCAAAGGACGAAGAGCGTGTCGAGGAGGTCCTCGGCAGCAACGCGCCACCGGCCACCGTGGGGTGGTGGACCTCCCTGCGCTACGGGCTCGCCGCCAAAGCGATGCTGAGCGACTCCACGGTACGCGCGGCCGTACGCGCCGACAGTGGTGCCTTGGAGGAACTCAGCCAGATCGTGCACGCCTTGGCCACATGCCTGGCCGAGTTCCGTGAGGTCGAAGAACTTCTACGGATGGCGGAGGTCGACACCGCCCTGGTCCTGGAACGGAACTCCTGGCGGGGCTTTCGGGTCCGCTTCGACGGCATCGGGGACAACTTCCAACTACACACACTCCTTGCCGATGCGCTCATCGGCAAAGAGGGCATGCGCGTCCCCGGAACCCGGCCGGATCCTCGCTGGACCGCCTCCTGCCTGGACGCCCCGGCCGACCCCTTGGCCGATGTCGTCCGCGGCGAATGGGACCTGGTGGGTGGTGACGGCACATGGCTCGGCAACGAGACCCACCCCGCAGACATCCCCCTCCTCGACGGTGAACGCGTCCTGGTCCTGGAGCCTCAAACACTGACCCACTCCTGGCGTGCGGGTCGCCGCCACCCCCACATCCCCGGTTCCTTGCAGGTTCTGGAGGAGCTTCCCCCCGGTGAGGCCACCGCCTGGTGGTCCCGGATCCACCCGGCCGGGAGTGTCCGCCACCCCATGGCTCCCGACATGGAAAGCGATGACACCGGCACCCACCTGCCGCCCCGCCACTTCGGGGTCGCGGCCCACTTCGCGGAGGTCGACTCAGGTCCCATGTCCTCCGCCTTCAGCACACTCACCGGTGCACCAAGTCGCGAAGATCTACCGGCATCCGACTTCTTGGACATGCCCGAACCGGATCCGGGAGAAGCAGCCGGTTTCCGTGCCCCCGACCCGCTCAACGCAGAGTCTTCGGCGGCTGTGGACCCCCGCTTCCCGAGCGCCGACAAGCCCCGGTCCTCCAACGTCGACGACGCCCGACCCCCGGATGTTCGACCTCTTCCGCCCATGCCCCCGGGTACCTCCGACGACTGGTCGTGGGCACCTGGGTGGAGGTGGCCTCCGCCCCCTGGATCACCTCGCCAAGACCTCTGACACCCACCACCTCGACCGCTCACCCAAAAACCGTGCCTGCTGGTGGCCTGCGTCCACTGCGTGAGGTCCACCCCAAGTGCGGTCCACCACCGACCGTGCACGCACCCCCGGTCGGATGATCGACTCTCGGGCGTTGCGGAAAAGCAAACGTCCCCGTCCGATGACCCGACCCCGGAGAACTTGCTAAGTTGCGTGTGTCCCCCGCCGGGGTCTTTCCTCTGCTCCCGGCGCTCACCGAACCGAAAGCCACCCATGCGACTGATTCCGTCCACCCCCCTGGCGCCCTTGGGCGCGGCCGTGGCCGCCGTCGTCCTGCTCTCAGGCTGCGAGGGGAGCGACTTCGACTTCGACCTCGACACGGACTTCTTTTCCAGTGACAGCGAGGAGTCTCCGGATCCCAGCGCCGATCCGAGCCCCGGGGAAGAGGGTGAGGAGGAAGAAGAGGGCTCCGAGGACGAAGAGCAGGCCTCCAACCACGGCCTTCCCGACTCCTGTGAGGCGGCCGGGGTCACCGAGGTCGTCGGGGACCTGGCCCCGGGTACCGTCCTCGACGAGGAAAGTGGTGAGGTCGAGGGGATCGACGACGCCGAACAGTTGGTCTGCACTCTCGGCGACGGCAGCGGCGAAGCGGAGGCTTCTTCCTTCGTCCTCGTCTACACCGTCAACGTCGACCCCAGCACCAACCCCGACGTGCTCCAGGTGGCCGAGCCCGAAGAGGAAATGAACTGGGACGTCGACGTGGACGTCGACGTGGACACCTACCACACCGACGAGTCCGACGATCTGGGTGGTGACCTGGAGTACGTGAACGCGCTCGACGGTTCCAGCAGCCACCTGTATCTGGAACTTCCCGACGACTTCTACATCACCGCCATCGCCTATCACGACGAGGTCGACCGTGCCGACCTGGAACGCGTTGTTTTCCAGGCCGCCGAACGTACCCGCGGTTGATCTCGACCGGAGGCGATGTTCGAAAAAACTCGGGGCCGGGTCCAAGTGCTTGGACCCGGCCCCTTGTGCGTGTGGTTGCTACTGCTCGAGAGGGATTTCCTCGAACTCACCGAAGGGACCGGCCCGCAGGGTCAGTTCCTCCACGTCCACCGCCGGTGCGGGGAACACCGCAACGAGGTTGTAGGTGTTTCCGGGCTGGAGCATGTGGACCTCCTCGGCGAAGCTGCTGTAGCGCGACTCACCGAAGTCCATCTGGGCGACGTAGCGCACCAGGCCGCTGTCCGGTTCGAACAGTTGGAAACCACCGAGGGTTCCCTTGTTGAACTGTTCCGGCCCCCCGGCGATGTTCTCCGAGCCACCGAGTTCGGGAACGGTCGGCTCATCGGTGGTGTTGGTCAGTGAGAACGTCCCGATCACGTACGCACCGTCCCGGCGCAGCGGGTAGATCTCCAGTTCCACACCGTCGAGTTCGCCCTCGTCGACCACCGAGCCGGGGTCGTCGCTGTAAGGGGCGGGCCAGGTGACGTTGCGCTGTGCGGCCCCCAGGCCGTCGTCGTCGTATTCCTCCTCCTCGGTGGTCTCCACCGTGGGGTTGAAGACGTAGGAGAACTCGACCCGACGGTTGCGGGCCCGAGCTTCTTCGTCGTCGGGGCCTCCTTCGCGGGCGATCGGCTCGTTCATGCCGCGTCCCTCGACCTCCAACTCGTGGTCGGTGCCGAGTTCCTCGGCAAGGAGATCACGTACGCTCTCGGCCCGCTCCACCGAAAGGTTGTCGTTGTAGGCGGCGTCACCGATGCCGTCGGTGTGGCCGACCACGGTGATCGTCGGTTCGTCGGGGTCGACGTTGTCGGCCAGGGTGGTGGCTGCCCGACGTACCACGTCCTCGGCCTCACCGGTCAGGTCGGACCGGTCGAACTCGAACATCACGTCCGAGTGCAGGGAGATGATTTCTCGATCTCCGTCCCGGGTGGTGGAGGCGATCTCCGAGTCGACGAAGCTCTGTACCCAACCTTCGTCGGCCAGAGCGTCCTCGTCCGGGGCCCGGTTGGTGAAGGTCAGGTTCTCCCCTCCGGAGGGAGGATTGTCGGGGGTCAGATGGTCCTGTCCGTTGGGGCTTTCCGGTGCCTCGGTCTCTTCCTCCACGTCCTGGACGGGGATACCCGTCATCGCACCCAAGCCGCTTCCGACGAAGGTCACTTGTGCGACCTCGTCGGGCAGACGGGGGAAGTAGCGGATGTATTCGTTGGTGACACCGTCGTGTACCGGGTACAGGCCGTCCTCGTTCGGGCTCTCCGAGCCGTACTTGAGTCCCTCTTCGTCGAGGAACTGTCGATAGACGCGTCCCGAGAGCGGGTCGACCAGCGTGTGTGCCATGCTCAGGTTCCGGTTCGCACCGGTGAAGTCGTCGTCGTAGGTGACTTCGTAATGCATCACCGTGTAGTCGTCGGTGCGCTCCAGGGCCGTGATGGCAAAAGTCGTCTCCACGTCCTGGCCGGTGTCCTGGAAGATCCGTCCCTGACGTTCGTAGGGGAACTCCTCTCTGACCGTGGGCGGGCCATCTCCGAATGTGTCCGACCACCAGTCGGAGACCGTGGTACAGCCGCTGAGGAGGAGACTGCCCGAGACCATCAGCGCGACCATGGCGAGGGGTGTCTTGCGCGCCATGTGGCAAAACTCCGATCGTTTCTGAGGATGTACGGAAAATATCCTCCTCCACTCTCGGAGTCGAACCGACTTCGGTGGCCCGAAAAAGCATCTTCCTGGGGCCTGACCACCTTCTTCGCAACTTTGAACACACAGGGTGACTACACGGATACCCTGAAGAGCGGGGCCGGTGTGTGACCCACGGTGCGCAACCACCACAAAGACAGCCCCCGGTGTTCACCGAGACGAAGGAGAAGACGATGATCCGCAAGAGCACGCTCACCATCACCGCCGCTGCTGCGGCCCTGGCCCTCGGGCTGACCGCGTGCGGCGGCAACACACAGTCCGATGACACCGCCATGGGTGGTGAGGTCGACGAGACCGGACCGCCCACGGAGGACGACAGCGCCACCGAGGAGAGCGAACCGCAGGAAAGCGCGGACGAGACCTTCGGCTCCGAGTGCTCCGAGATCCCCGACGAGGGCGAGGGCAGCCTCGGCAGCATGGCCGAGGAACCGGTGGCCACAGCGATCTCCCAGAGCTCCATGCTGTCCACGCTGGGCGAGATGCTGGACCAGGCCGAACTGGTCGACACACTCGACTCCGAGGACGAGCTCACCGTCTTCGCACCGACCGACGCCGCCTTCGACCAGATGTCCGACGAGGAAATGGACTCGCTCCAGGAGGACCAGCAGCAACTCACCGATTTCCTGAACCACCACGTGGTCGAGGGCATCCAGGAGCCGACCGACCTGGAGGACGGCTCGTTCACCTCGCTGCAGGGGGCAGAGGTCACGACTCAGGGCTCCGACGAGGAGTTCACCGTCGACGACGAGGCCCAGATCGTGTGTGGCAACGTGCAGACCTCCAACGCCACCATTTACATGATCGACAAGGTCCTTTCGCCCACCGAGTGATCCCGGCACCCTTACCCGCACTCTCCCGGGCGGCCCCGCCCCTTTTCTTGGGCAGGGGCCGCCCGGCCCTTCCCACTTCCGGCATATGCCAGAACTACGCATGGGTGTTCCGGTCCTTGCTCACCCATGCGTAGTTCTGGCGGACCACACCCCTTAAACTGTGCCTTGTGATTGAAGTCTCATCCGAGGTCGAGGAACGTTCAGCGGTTCGCCGCGTGTGGGAGCCCCTCGGCATCCCCGGGCTCGTGGACGTACACACCCATTTCATGCCCGACAACGTGCTGCGGAAGGTGTGGGCGTACTTCGACGCCCTCGGCGAAGGCGTATGGCCGATCACCTACCGGGACGACGAGGACAGCCGCGTGGCACGACTCCGTTCCTTCGGTGTCCGACACTTCACCTCGCTGTTCTACCCCCACCGCCCCGACATGGCGCGTTGGCTCAACGAGTGGTCCGTCGAGTTCGCCGCCCGCCACCCCGACTGTCTGCGCAGTGCCACCTTCTACCCCGAGCCCGACGCCGCCGACTACGTCGCCGAGGAGATCACCTCGGGCGCCCGCGTGTTCAAGGCCCACCTCCAGGTCGGTGCCTACGACCCAAGAGACCCATACCTGGACAAGGTGTGGGGCGCCCTCTCCGACTCCGGAACCCCCGTGGTCGTCCACTGCGGGTCCGGCCCAACACCCGGGCCGTTCACCGGACCCGGACCGATCTCCGAGGTGCTGCGCCGCCATCCTCGGCTCACCGCGATCATCGCCCACGCCGGTACACCCGAATACAGCGCTTTCCTGGACCTGGCCGAACGCCACGAACGGGTACACCTCGACACCACAATGGTCTTCACCGACTTCACCGAGAAGATGGCTCCCTTCCCCGAAGAGGAACTTCCCCGGCTACGCGCCCTGACCGACCGGATCCTGCTCGGCACCGATTACCCGAACATCCCCTACCCCTACGTGGAACAACTCCGAGCGCTCACCCTGCTCGACCTCGGTGAGGAATGGCTGCGTGCCGTCCTGCACGACAACGGCGCCCGCCTGTTTCACCTGTGACCAGCACCGACGGAGAAAGAAAGCACCATGGAGATCGCACTGAGCCCCTTGGAGTTCGCTCGCCGTACCCGCCGTTTGCACCCACAACGGGAAGCGGTGGTCGATCGGGATCTTCGTCTGACCTACGAGGAGTTCTTCGACCGCTGTGACCGCTGGTCCTCGGCCTTGCAGACCATGGGCGTCGTGCAGGGAGACCGTGTCGCCTACATCGCCCCCAACACACACGCGCAGCTGGAGTCCTTCTACGCCGTGCCTCAGCTCGGCGCGGTCCTGGTCCCGGTGAACTTCCGGCTGTCCGCCGACGACTTCGTCTACATCGTCAACCACTCCGGCGCCAAGGTGCTGTGCGTGCACGCCGACCAGCTCGACATCGTCGACCGGATCCGGGACCGGCTCCCCGAGGTGCAGCGTTTCATCGCCCTGGAAGGGGCACGTGACGGTTGGGAGGACTACGAGGCCCTCGTCGCAGCGGCATCACCGGAGTTCACCCGACCGGAGATCGCCGAATCGGACCTGTTGACCATCAACTACACCTCCGGCACCACCGCACGCCCCAAGGGGGTGATGATCACCCACCGCAACGCCTACATGAACTCGGTCGGCACGCTGCTGCACCTACGCATGGACCTCGGTGACCGGTACTTGTGGACCTTGCCGATGTTCCACGCCAACGGTTGGACCTACACATGGACGGTCACCGCAGCCGGTGCCACCCATGTGTGTCTTCCCGTGATGGACCCCGCACGGGTCTTCGAACTGCTCCGAAAGGAGCAGATCACTTGGCTGTGCGCGGCCCCGACCGTTCTCATCATGCTCTCCAACGCCTCGGGGGCCGACGGTGGCCAGATCCCCACCGGTGTGCACGTGGTCACCGCGGGAGCTTCTCCGGCCGCCGAAACCATCGAACGCCTCGAGGACGACCTCGGGTGGACCATCACCCACGTGTACGGTCTCACCGAAACCACCCCCTTCATCACCGTGTGCGAGCAACGCCCCGAGCACAAGGATCTGTCCGTGCGTGAGCGGGCAACACACAAGGCCCGGCAGGGTGTCGAACTCATCACCTCCGGTGAGTTGTGTGTGATGGACACCGAAGGCCACGAGGTCCCCTGGGACGGTAAGACCGTCGGTCAGATCAGTGTGCGCGGAAACGTGGTCATGGCCGGCTACTACAACGACCCCGACGCCACGGAACAGGCCATGGGCGATGGCTGGTTCCACACCGGGGACGCCGCCGTCACCCACCCGGACGGGTATGTGGAGATCCAGGACCGGCTCAAGGACGTCATCATCTCCGGTGGTGAGAACATCTCCTCGGTCGAGGTGGAAGGCGTCCTGTTGCGGCACCCGGCCGTTGTGGAGGCCGCAGTCGTGGGGGTCCCCCACGAGCGTTGGGGCGAGACCCCCAAGGCCTCGGTGGTGTTGCGTGAAGGCACCACGGCCACCGAGGAGGAGATCATCGCCTTCGCCCGCGACAACCTCGCCCACTTCAAAGCACCCACCCAGGTGGAGTTCCTGGACGCGCTCCCCAAGACGGCGACCGGCAAGATCCAGAAGTTCGTCCTGCGCGGTGGTGCCTCCGCCGTCTCCCGTCAATGACCGACCGGCCCCGAAGGAGGCCGAACACACGAAGAACGCTGCAGCGAGCGGCTAGGCGTTCTCGAGCAGGACGAACTCGGCGCCCAAGGGGTCGGAACAGATCGCGACCCGTGCCCCCATCGGGACGTCCTCCGGTCCCGAGTGGACCTGCCCCCCGCCCTCCTTCACCAGATCCACACCCACGTCGCAGTCGACGACCACGAACGACGGCTGCCAACTGGCGGCACCCTCCGTGGCCTCCAGCAGCTCGGAGGTCACCCCCATCAGGCCACCGTGGGCCCGTTCCCTGTCCGTCCCCTCCGGGCGCACAAGAATGTACTCACTGGCCTGCAGGGGCAGGGGGAGGCTCTCACTCTCCCACCCCAACAGGGCACGGTAGAAGGTCTGTGCTCCGAGCGCGTCAGGGGTCCACAGGTCGGCCCAGCCGAAGGTGTCGGGTTCGTCGACCGCGGCAAAACCGGAGAAGTTCCCGGGTTCCCAGACACCGAACACACCGCCCTGCGGGTCGATGAAGTAGGCCATCCTTCCGTCTTCTCCGATGTCGAACGGTTCCACCAGGACGATGCCGCCGAAGCGTTCTGTGTCCTCGACCGCCCGGTGCACGTCCGTGGTGGCGAAGAAGAGGGTCCACGCGGTTCTTTGCTGTTCATGGTCCAACGGGCCGACCGCACCGACCGCCCGCCGGTCCTTGTAGAACATCAGGTAACCGGCTTCCACCGGTTCGATCGGGGCAGTGACCCACCCGAAGATCTTCCGGTAGAACTCCGAGGAAACAGGGACGTCGGGTGTGTTCAACTCGATCCAGCAGGGCGCACCGGGCCTGAAGTCGGTCGTGATCATGCCAGCCTTCCTCTTCATATGGCCTCCCGAACCGAGTGTGGCCTCAAGTGTTGCCCCGGGGGGAAACCCCAGGGCAAAAACTCACACAACTCGTCGGGGTGTGCCTGGAAAGGCGTAAATGTGTGACTCTTCCGACCGGTGGAAGGAGCCGGTGCGGGCACCGGTGCTCCATGAGTTCGGTCCCCCACCTTCCACCTCGGCCGAGGTGGCCGACTCGGCGACTGTTGGCTTCGGCGTCAGTGACGAAAATGGACCCATACGCGGCCAAAGTACTTTGGTGCGTACACTTACGGAAGGCTGAACCTAGAGTGTGCGGTATACCTCGCGCCGATGGGCGACACGCAGGGCCACGACGAAGAGTCGGCCATCATCGACCGAGTAGACCACCCTGTAGTCGCCCACCCGGATACGCCAGAGTCCCGTGTGGCCGCTGAGCTGGCGGCACCCGTCTGGACGAGGTTCCTCAGCCAAGGCCATCACAGCCGAGTACACGCGGCGAGCTACGGGTTTGTCCAGCTTGCCGAGCTCCTTTCCGGCCCGACTGTCGAACACCACCTCGTAGATTCGCGACCGCCCATCCGTCACAGGCCGAGCTCCTTGGCCACATCCTCGGCGGACACGACCTCGGCGTCACCGGCCCGGATCTCCTCCAGTCTCTGCTGTGCGACCGCACCGTCCTGCTGATCGAGTAGCTCCTCGTAGGCCTCGACCAGCTCGATCGGGACGATGGCGGCCACACGCTCGTGCTTGCGACCCCTGGTCACGTAGGTGATCTCATCGCCGAAGGCAGCCCTGTTCACACACTGGGAGAAGTGGTCACGGGCGTCCGCGACGGACAGCTCCATGGGTTCAGTACTCATGCCTCCATTATGCGCCAAGTTGGCCACCTTCGCGCGCGCATCAGTGACGAAAATGGACCCATACGCGGCCGGAGTTCTTCACATCTTTTTCCACCCGGTGATAACGCGCCTTGATGTCCTTGCGTTCGAGGAAACGCAAGACCCTCTTCTTGAGTTGCCCCGACCCCTTGCCCGGGATGATCTCGACGGTCTTGGCCTTCTTGCGTTCCGCGTCGTCGATGACGTCGTTCAGGGCCTTGTCGATGCTCCGGCCCTTGTCGAAGATGTCGTGCAGGTCGAGTTTGAGCCGCACTCCGCCTCCTTCACTCGATTGGCAGGATGATACGTGCGGCGTGGAACAGAAGGGTCAGCCGGTTCTGATCGCACTGAAGATCGCGGTACCCGGGATCATCCGTCCCCGTACCGGACCCCAGCCACCCCACACCTGGTTGTTGCCTTCGAGCCACTCGGGTTCGACCAGATCGACCAAGGAAAGTCCGGCGCCACTGATGTCTCGTACCCAGTCACCGATCGTGCGGTGGTGCTCCACATAGATCGCTCGACCCTGGTTGTCCTCCTCCACGTAGGGACGCCGGTCGAAGTAGGACTGATTCACGGTGAACCCGTACTCGGTGGGATCGTCGGGAAAACTCCAACGCACCGGGTGCGTGGCCGAGAACACCAACCGACCTCCCGGCCGTAGGACCCGGGCGGACTCCTCCAGAGCACGCCCTGCCGAGGGCACGAACGGAAGCGCCCCGAAAGAGGAGAAGACCACGTCGAAAACGGCGTCTGCGAACGGTAGACGCTGCGTGTCGGCCTGCACCGTCGGCAGAGTGTGGCCGGTTTTCCGGTCGATGCGGTGGGAGTGTTGAAGTTGCCGGTGTGAGATGTCGAACCCCACGACTTCACGTACCCCTTGGGCGCGTAGCCACCGACCGCATTGACCCGCTCCGCAGCCCAGCTCCAGCACGCGGGCATCGACGAGCCCTGCCTGGTCACCGAGAAGGTGTGCTTCCTGCTCGGTCAACCCTTCGGGTCCCCACACAAAGTCCGCATCCCCCAGGAACCGGCCGTGTTCGGCCTGATAGGCATCGGCGGCGCTGTCCCACCAGGTTCGCCCGGCACGGGCGCTCTCCGGTGCGTCCACTTCACGTCGCTCGACCCGGCCTGGCCATGGGTAGTCACTCTGCTCGGGCACGGTCAGCCTCTTTCGTGGTCACTTTCCTCGACGACCGATGCTCTACGACACCTGGGGCACGTCTGCCTCTGTGGTCCCGCTGTCGTCGGCTTCCTGCTGTGCACGGGCATCATGCAATTCCCGGCGAACGAGGACGATCCAGCCGACGACCGCGACGATGCTGAACACCCACCACTGCACGGCGTAGGAAAGGCTCATACCGGAGTTCTCCTCCTGCAGGAGGACCCGCTCGGGTGGGTTGTCCGGCTCGGGGTCCTGGCTGGTGAGTTCGGCGTACCCGCCGTAGATCGGGTAGGGCAGGTCCTCGGCGAGCCCATCGACGTCGACGATCATGATCTGCCTCTCGGGCAGGTTCTCACGATTCCTCAGCCCCGTGTTCTCCTCGGTCTCGGAGTAGTGCAGGCGTCCTTGGACCGTGACCTCCCCCTCGGGCACGGCCGGGGTGTCGGGAGTGTCTCGCGCTGTCTCACCGCGTTCGATCCATCCCCGGTTGACCAGCAGACCGGTGCCGTCCTCGGTGATCAGCGGGGTGAGGACGTGGAAACCGACGCCACCGGAGCCCTCCCGGTTGCGTAGGAGGAGTTCGTTGTCGGTGTCCCATGTTCCGGTGGCTTCGACGGTACGCCAACGGTCGGCAGGGTCGACGTCCGAACCGACCTCGGCGAGTGCTTCCACGGGGACGTGTTCGGCCTCGATGTTCTCTTGCTGGAGGTTGACTGCGGCACTACGCACCTCCCAGCGGTCCAGCTGCCAAAAACCCAACCAGATGAAGGTGGGCACGACCACCAGCACCAGCGCGTGGAAGGCCAGCATGCGCGAGGAGAACAGGACTTTGAGCACGTCTTCGAGGCTATGAGACGTTCTCGAGCGGACTGCACCGCCCCCGCCCGGACATCTGGACGCGGGACCGTGCGTTTTCACGAGTGGTCCCGCGTCCGGGGAAACACCTCCGCTGGGGAAGTGGGGAGGTGTCCGTTGTTATTCGTCGGTTGCGGCCTTGCGCTTACGGGCGAAGTAGAGCCCGGTGCCACCGGCTCCGACCGCGGCCAGGGCGGCGGCGACCAGTCCACTGAGTGCGCCACCGGTCACGGGCAGCTCACCGTCGGCGCTGGGGGCGGGCTTGTCATCGCCCTCGTCGCCCTTGCCGCTGTCTTCTTCGTCGCCCTTGTCGTCGCCGTTGTCGTCTTCGTGGCCCTCGTCCTCGTCCTCCTCGCCGTTGTCGTTGTCCTCCTGGCCCTCGTCCTCGTCGTCCTCACTGCCTTCGGAGATGGTTTCCATGCAGCCTGCCTCGGTGATTCCGAGGACGGACACGGCGTTGCCGCAGATGTCGACGGCGGCGTCGACGGGGACGACGATCTGGTTACCACTGGCCACACCACCCGAACCATCGGTCTCGGCGAACACGGCGGTGAGTGGTGTGGTGACCAGGCCGGCGGTGAGAACCGTGGCGAAGGAGTAACGGAACGT
>DXDP01000071.1 GCA_019115445.1 Candidatus Nocardiopsis merdipullorum | reverse complement strand
GGCACGGGCACGGTGAGGACGCCGAGGGTGGTGTGCTCGGTGTGGCCCCCGCCGCGGGGCTTTTGGCCCTACCGACCGTGGACGACATGGAAGGTGCGATTCGGTTCGCAGCGGAGGAGGGGGTCCAGGTCATCTCGATCCCCGAGACCGACCAGGATCTGTCCGAGGCCACGGCCGACGCGGTCGGTTCCGGCGCGGTCGTCGTGGCACCGGCCGCCGTCGGAGAGGACGACCCCAACATCATCACGGTGGCGGGTACCGACCAGAACGGTGCACTCATCGAGGAATCCGCTGACAGCGGTGATGCCGACCTGACCGCGCCGGGGGACGAACTCGAGGTGGTCGGCACGAATCTGAGCCAGACCCAGGTGACCGGTGAGGCCTACGCGGCGGCGCTGACCGCGGGAGGGGTGGCTCTGTTGCGTGCGGACCATCCCCAATTGCAGCCAGAGCAGATCCGTGAGGCACTCCTGGAAGGTTCCCAAGAGGGGCCGCAGGGGCTTGCCGCACTCAACCTGCCCGCGGCGAGCGCCCATGCGGCAGGGATCGCCCAGGAGGCCCCTCTCATCGACGAAGATCTCGCGGAGGAGGCCGACGAGGGGCCGGATGTCCCGGTGTGGGTGTGGTTCGCTGTGGTCGGGGCCGTTCTGCTCTTCGGTCTTCTCACACTGGTGTTGTGGGTTCGGGGTTCCAGCAAGGACCCCTACGGTGTGGAGGCCGAGCGCCAGGAGGAGGACGAGCGTATCGCCGCCGAACGCGCGGCCGAGGCCGACAGGACCCGCCGGCGTGGGGGCCGCCGCCGCAAGCCTCGTCGCGGCTGACCGGGGTCGTTCTCCTTGCCGATTCGGGACCGGGAGCGGACCCCAACAGAGGATGCACGTGCATTTGTAATGCACGTCCGTAAACTCTTGACGCGTGATGGTCGAAGGACAAAGGTGGTGCCATGCCACCTCTTGAATCCCCCTCCCTTCCGTCACGCGGGGCCCCGCGGGCGGAGATCGAACCCGAGTACCGCGCCTTGGTGGACGGGCGAGTCCGCCTCATCGAACACGACCCCAAGTGGCCCTACCTCTTCGAGCGTGAGGCCGGTCGGGTCCGAGAGGCGCTCGGTGACCGGGTCCTGCTCCTGGAACACGTGGGATCGACCTCGGTCCCGTGGCTGATCGCCAAACCGTGCGTCGACATGCTGCTGGTCGTGGCCGATCCCGCCGACGAGGCCGCTTACGTCCCGGACCTGGAATCGGCCGGGTACTTCCTGACCCTTCGGGAACCCGAACGGTACGAGCTTCGAGTGTTCAAGGGCACGGAGGTCAACCTCAACCTGCACGTGTTCGGTCAGGGGTGCAAGGAGGTGGAACGGATGCTTCGTTTCCGTGATCATCTGCGGGCGGACGAGCACGCGCGTGAACGCTACGCGACGGTCAAACGCGACCTGGCCGAGCGGACCTGGAAGCAGATCCAGGACTACTCCGACGCCAAGAGCGACATCGTCGAAGAACTCCTCTCCGAGGCCGAGGGCCGCCTCACCTCCTGACCCTCACTCCAAGGAACGGATCTGGTCGCTGAACCAGCGGCGAGGTGGTAGTGCCATGGATGCCTCCACCAGGGCCTCGCGGCGTTTCCTGCGCTCCTCCTGCGGCATCAACAGTGCCCGGTGCAGCGCCTCTGCGGTCTCCACCGTGTCGTAGGGGTTGACCATAAGCGAGTGTTGGCCCAATTCGTCGGCGGCACCCGCCTCGTGGGACAGGACCAGGACCGAGTCGCGCTCCGAAAGGAGAGGACCCTCCTTGGCGACCAGGTTCATCCCGTCCCGGACCGGGTTGACCAGGAGGACATCGGCCATCTGGAACGACGCCAGGGACCGCGGGTAGTCGTCGTTGACCTCCAGGACGAGTGGTGTCCACTCGGGGGTTGCGAACTCCTCGTTGATCTCCTTGGCCAGGTGAGTGACGGTGTTCGTGTAATCGCGGTACTCTGCCACATCACCGCGGCTGGGGTAGGCAAAGGCCAGGTGGGTCACTCGGCCCCGCCACTCCGGGTGGGCCAGGAGCAGTTCCCGGTAGGCCTCCAACCCGCGCACGATGTTCTTCGACAGCTCGGTGCGGTCCACCCGGACGATGAGACGGGTGTCGCCGACCCTGTCCGACAGGGTCTTTCGGCGATCCGCCACCGCGGGTTCGGCGGCGTTGCGACGCATCTCCTCGGCGTCCGCACCGAGGGGATGCACGTTCACCTTGACCACTCTGCCACCGTGTTCGACGGTACGCCGGTCCAGGTCCACGTCCGAGCCGAGAATCTCCGCGCAGCAGCGCAAGAACGCGTTCGCCCACCGTGGGCTGTGAAAGCCCAGACGATCGGCGCCCAACATGCCTTCCAGGAGTTCACGGGCCACCTGCGTGGGCAACAGTCGGAAGTATTCCGGCGGTGCCCACGGGGTGTGCGAGAAGTGCGCGATACGCAGGTCCGGTCTACGAGAACGCAAGATCCGCGGGACCAGAGCCAGGTGATAATCCTGCACGGCCACCCGCGCGTTCTCGGCCGCGCTGCTCACCAAGGCCTCGGCGAAGGCGTTGTTGTAGGCGGAGTAGTCCTCCCACAACCTGCGAAACTTCGAGCCGAACGATGGCTTGTTCGGGATGTCGTACAGCATGTGCTGCACGAACCACAGCGTGGAGTTGGCCACCCCGTTGTAGGCACCCTTGAAGGTCTGCTCGGGGATGTCGAGCATCTGTACTCGCATCCCGTCCAGGTCGTGGGTGCGGTCCAGACGGGCTCCCGGGGCCTCGGCCGCGGCACGCCGGTCGGCGTCGGACAGGGCCGTGCACACCCAGATGCTGTCGACCTCGGTGGCGACCGAGATCATTCCCGAGACGAGACCACCTGCGCCACGACGATGTTGCAGGGAACCGTCGTCACCGAACGAGAAGGACACGGGTCCTCGGTTGGCTGCGATGAGGATCTGTGCCTTGTCCACCTGGTTGTTCCTCTCGGGGCGCGGTTGATGGTCGGTGAGGAGCGAGGGGCGCGTGTGCGCACCATTAGGTCTCGCCTCTGAAGGCCCTGCCCAAACACGAAGTGGTGCCGCATCACGGTGGGGAAGGCCGAGCACGTGCATTTGTCGACGAGTGACCTGGTCTGTCTCATCATATGAGCGGCCGTGTGTAATTCGGATCACCCACCGTGGAAAATACGACACCACTTCCGTTACAGTGACCGTGCGGATCCGCAAGGAACCGCCCACAATTTCATATTGCTCATCCAGAGGGGTGGAGGGACCGGCCCTGCGAAACCCCGGCAACCATCTCGGTATGTGAGACCCGTAAACCAGGCGGGACGACCGAGGCAGGTGCCAACTCCGGCCTGGGGTCAAGGTGGCCACCAGGAAAGATGAGGGGAGAAGCCTCGCCATGGCGGTGACAACCGCAGAGCCCACGACCACCCGCCCCTTCGGCCCGGGCAGCGCACTTTCTTGCCGCGAATGTGGTCAACGCTACGAACTCACCCCCCGCTTCGCCTGTGAGTTCTGTTTCGGCCCCCTGGAGATCGCCTACGAGTTCTCCGGTGTGAGTCGTGAGGACATCGAGGGCGGGCCGAACAATATCTGGCGTTATCGCTCCCTCCTACCGGTTCCGGCCGATGTCGCCCAACTGCCGAACATGAACCCCGGCCTCACCCCTTTGGTGCGGGCCGACAAACTCGCCGCCGAACTGGGCCTGGACTCCTTGCACATCAAGGACGACTCCGGAAATCCCACCCATTCCTTCAAGGACCGTGTGGTCGCCATGGCCGTGGAGGCCGCCCGCACGTTCGGGTTCACCACACTTTCCTGTTCTTCCACCGGTAACCTCGCCGGGGCCGTCGGTGCCGCCGCCGCACGAGCCGGGTTCGACTCCTGTGTGTTCGTCCCGGCCGGCCTGGAAGAGGCCAAGATCGTCATGGCCGCCGTCTACGGCGGAAAAGTGGTGGCCATCGACGGCAATTACGACGACGTGAACCGTTTCTGCTCCGAACTCATCGGTGACCCGATCGGTGAGGGATGGGGCTTTGTGAACGTCAACCTGCGCCCCTACTACGCAGAAGGCTCCAAGACCCTCGCCTACGAGATCGCCGAGCAGCTCGGTTGGCGCCTGCCGGAGCAGATCGTGGTCCCCATCGCCTCGGGGTCACAGCTCACCAAGATCGACAAGGGCTTCAAGGAGCTCATCGACACCGGACTGGTCGAGGACCGTCCGTACAAGATCTTCGGTGCCCAGGCCACGGGCTGCTCCCCGGTCGCCCAGGCGTGGGAGAACGGGCACGACGCCATACAACCGGTCAAACCTGACACCATCGCCAAGTCCCTGGCGATCGGCAACCCGGCCGACGGTCCCTACGTGCTCGACATCGCACAGCGCACCGGAGGCTCCGTCGAACACGTGGGCGACGACGAAATCGTCGACGCCATCAACCTCCTGGCGCGGACCGAGGGCATTTTCGCCGAGACGGCGGGCGGTGTCACCGCCGGTGTCCTGCGCAAGCTGATCCGCAAGGGCAAGCTCGACCCGAAGGCCGAGACGGTCGTGCTCAACACCGGTGACGGCCTCAAGACACTCGACGCCGTCGACGCCGGCGTGACCGCCACGGTCGAACCGTCCCTGGAGGCGTTCACCGCCGCAGGGCTGTTCTGACCCGCCTGCCACCACCCCCTTGCCAAGAACCTGAGGAAGGAAGTCACACCATGAGCGCCAGCGTCCGCGTGCCCACCATCTTGCGCACCTACACCGACGACGTCGCCGAGGTCACCGCCAAGGGCAACACCCTTGCCGAGGTCATCGACGACCTGGAGACCAACCACCCCGGTATCCGCACCCGCATCCTCGACGAGGACGGCAAGGTCCGCCGCTTCATCAACGTCTACGTCGGTGACGAGGACGTGCGTTTCGAGAAGGGACTGCAGACCGAGGTCGCCGACGGGACGAAGATCTCCATCATCCCCGCGGTCGCCGGAGGCTGCTGACCCCCCGACGCCCTGTTGTGACGGCCCTCGGCGCTCTGCGTCGAGGGCCGTTCGTGGTACGCCGGAAAACCCGTGCTCTTCCTTCTTGCCATGCGCCGGCGAAAGGACCACCGGGTGTTGCGACCGTCTGTGTTGCCCCGTGGGCCCTTCGTAGGCTGAGGAGGACAGCGGTTGATCAGAGGATGCGATGTCGGCGACACGGTTGTTGGTGTTGGGCGTGGTGCGCATGGAGGGATACGCACACGGCTATCGGGTGGGCCGGGAGTTGATGTCCTGGGGGGTCGAGGACTGGGCCAATGTCAAGTGGGGCTCGATCTACCACGCGCTGCGCAAGCTCACCCAAGAGGGAAAGCTCCGCGAATTCACGCCCCAGGGTGACCAGATCGTGGAACGCACCTCTTACGCGCTCACCGAGAAGGGTGAGGCGGAGATCCGTCGATTGTTGCGCAAGGCCTTGAGAACCATCGGTGACGACGGCGCGATGCTGGGAGCAGGGGTCACCCTCATGACCACGTTGAAACGGGGCGAGGCCGTGGAACTGCTCCAGGAACGGGTGCGCTTGCTGGAACGGGTGAACTGCACGCCGTTGGACGCCGAGGGTGGTGACGAGGCGTGGGGCAGACCCGAACACGTACGTGCCCTGTTCTCCTTGTGGCATTACAACGTCGAGGCCGACCTTCGATGGAGCCGTGAGCTGTTGCGCGACCTGGAGGAAGGACGGTTCACCATGGCCAGTGACAGCCCCCGGGCCTTCGGTCTTCCTCCGGTGGACCCCCCTTCCTCGCCGCCCGAGCCATTGGCATGACGACGCCCGCATGATCGGATCCGATCATCGGCCTCGAGGACCCGCAAGGACACGGCCGACACACATCGACACGGATGGAGATGCGGTGGACAATCCCCGGACACACAGCACCACGTACCAGGAGATCGGTGTACCCGCGTACCGGTCGGACACCCTGTCCGCGGTCACCCCCTCGCTGGCTGCGGCCCTCGGGGTACCCGGACACGACGACCAGCTCGGTGTGGGCCCGGCCCGCGCCGCAGCCTTCCTCTTGGTGGACGGCCTGGGAGCGGAGCTGCTGGCCCGGCACTTCGAGAAGGCGCCGACCCTGACCGAACTCGCGCGCCGTGGCTCCGTGCTCCGTGCGGGTTTTCCCGCGACGACGGCTTCGAGCCTTGCCTCGCTCGGGACGGGGCTGCCCTCGGGGGAACACGGCATTGTCGGATACAGCTTCGCCCTCGACGGTACGGAGGACGTTCCCCCCGTCATGAACGCATTGGGCTGGTGTGCCCACGCTTCTCCGAAGGAGTTCACCGATCTGCGGAAGGACTTTCCACCGGAGTCGATCCAGCCGCAGGGGACGGTGTTCGAAAGTGCCGCGGCGGACGGGGTGGAGGTCGTGCGCCTGGTGCCCGACTTCCACATAGGGTCCGGGATGTCCCGTGCCGTGCTGCGCGGTCCCGGCCATTTCCGAGCCACTGCAGGACCCGAGGAGTTGGTGCCCGGAATGTTGGAGGCGCTCGGCGGTCCCGGGCGTACCTTCGTCTACGGCTACCACAGGGACCTCGACACGATCGGGCACATGCACGGCCCCGGCTCCGAACCCTGGCTCGAGGAGCTCGGACGGGTGGATGCGCTGGTGGCCGACCTCGCCTCGGGGATGCCCCCGGGCGCGGTGCTGGCCGTGGTCGCCGACCACGGGATGATCGACACCGGTGATCACCGTGTCGACCTCGAGCACGATCCGGACCTGTTGCGCGGCGTCCGTGTCCTCGGGGGTGAATCTCGGGTACGCCATGTCCACACCGAACCCGGGGCGGCCTCCGATGTGCTTGCCGCCTGGCGTGAGGTTCTGGGTGAACGGGCCTGGGTCGTCGAACGCGATCGAGCGGTCGCGGAGGGTTGGTACGGGCCGCACGTGCCCGACCGGATTCGTGGGCGCCTGGGTGATGTGATTGCCGCCGCACGCAGGACCTGGACGTTGCTTCGCCCTCAGAAGGAGCCGCTCGAATCCTCGATGATCGGTCACCACGGTTCCTGGACCGAGGAAGAACAGTTGGTCCCCCTGCTTTTTCTGCGTCCCGAGTAGATCGGGTACGTGCTGCGTCGGTTCGCAAGTCCGATGTGGGAAACCGAGGGTGCTCGGACACCCCCGAACCAGCTATTAAAACTTGAGTATCTGGTTTTCGTGTTGCACACTCGCCATGTATTCAAGTTTTAATAAGAGGGGCAGGGATGATCCATACACAAGGATTGACCAAGCATTTCCGGGTCGGCAAGGAGACGGTCGAGGCCGTGCGCGGCATCGACCTCGACATCGACGAGGGCGAGCTCGTGGCCGTTCTCGGCCCCAACGGAGCGGGTAAGAGCACCGCCCTGCGCATGCTCACCACACTCTTGTCCCCCACCTCGGGCACCGCGACCGTCGCCGGACACGACATCCGGAGCTCACCGGCCGAGGTCCGACGGCGGATCGGGTTCGTCGGACAGGGACACGGCGCCGGCGAGGACCAGCGTGCCCTGGACGAGCTGTACCACCAGGGGTTGCTCTACGGGTTGGATCGGCGGACCGCGCGCCGGCGCACCGGCGAACTGCTCGACATGCTGGAACTGTCTTCCTGTGCCGACCGGGAGACCAGCCGCCTCTCCGGCGGACAGCGGCGACGTCTCGACATCGCGATGGGGCTGGTGCACGAGCCGGGATTGCTGTTCCTCGACGAGCCCTCCACCGGGTTGGACCCTCAGAGCAGGGCCAACCTGTGGGAGCACATCGTCCGCCTGCGAGAGGAACTCGGTGCGACCGTCGTACTCACCACCCACTACCTCGACGAG
>DXDP01000001.1 GCA_019115445.1 Candidatus Nocardiopsis merdipullorum | reverse complement strand
TGGTGGAGATCGCGCACCGCAATGATCACCCCGTCGAGAAGGTCGCCGACCTCTACTTCGAGGTCGCTGATCGTCTCTCCCTCAGCTGGTGGCGTGAGCGCGTCATAGAACTGCCGCGTGACGATCGCTGGGGAACCACGGCCCGGTCCGCGCTGCGCGACGAGCTCTACGCCGCGCACGCCGACCTGACCGAGCAGATCTTGAGGTCCGGTGACGGTGACTCCGGCACCGAACTGTTCGACCAGTGGGTCGAGCAGAACGGTGAAGCGGTGAAGCGTTCCGGGATCAATCTCTCGGAGATCCAGGAGGGTGAACGCTTCGATCTGGCGACCCTGTCGGTCGCGTTGCGTTCCTTTCGTGGTCTGATCCGCTGACCCTTGCGGAACACCGGGGCGCACGGCGACGGCCGTGCGCCCCGCGTTGTGGGGTCGGCACCCGGTGGCCCCTACACTGGGTGTGTGACAGACATGGATCCAGCAGAGAAGATCAAGGAACTCGCGGCGACCCTGGCGAGTGTCACAGCCGTGTTGGACCTGGAAGCAACGCAGACCCAGATCGCCGAGCTGCGTGAGCAGTCGGCCGACCCCGAACTCTGGTCCGATCAGGACAACGCCCAGAAGGTGACCCGGGAGTTGGCCGGTCTGGAGTCCATGGTCAACAAGGTCGACAGCATCGAGCAGCGCCTGGACGATCTCGGTGTGCTCTACGAGTTGGCCGAGGACGAGGACGACCCCGACACCGTGGCCGAGGCCGACAACGAACTGGAACAGCTGCGCAAGGACATCGGTGCACTGGAGGTGCGCACGCTCCTCAACGGCCCGTACGACGAGCGTGAGGCGATCGTCACCATCAACTCCCAGGCCGGGGGGATCGACGCCGCCGACTGGGCGCAGATGCTTCAGCGTATGTACCTGCGTTGGGCCGAACGGCGTGGCTATTCCACCGAGATCTACGAGACCTCTTACGCCGAGGAAGCGGGCATCAAGTCCACGTCCTTCGCCGTCAAGGCGCAGTTCGCCTACGGGACACTGCGTGGGGAACACGGCACGCACCGTCTGGTGCGTATCTCGCCGTTCGACAACCAGCACCGCCGTCAGACCTCGTTCGCGGGTGTGGACGTGGTCCCGATGGTGGAAAAGAGTGACCACATCGACATCGACGAGTCCGATCTACGCGTGGACGTGTACCGATCCAGTGGTCCGGGTGGGCAGGGTGTCAACACCACCGACTCGGCGGTGCGTATCACGCACATCCCCACCGGCATCGTGGTCTCGTGCCAGAACGAGCGCTCGCAGCTGCAGAACAGGGCGACCGCGATGTCGATGCTCCAGGCCAAACTCCTTGCCCGCAAGCGTGAGGAGGAACAGGCCGAGATCGACGAGATCCGCGGTGACACGGTGAGCAGCTGGGGGACGCAGATGCGTAACTACGTGCTGCACCCGTACCAGAGCGTCAAGGATGTACGGACAGGGGCCGAGACGGGTAACACCGCGGCCGTCCTGGACGGGGAGATCGACGAGTTCATCGACTCAGAGATCCGGTGGATGCGTAGCCAGGAGCAGGTCGACAGCTGAGTTCCGCACAGTGTGACGATTCTCGTGAGGCGAGTCGGTTCCCTGCGGTGCCCGAAGGTGCGTAAGGTGTTTCCACCGCTGGGACCAGGCAGAACGACACGGCTGGTCGGGGAACGCGTACACCGGGTGAGCGGATCGTTGTGACCGTGGACACTGTGTCCCGATGGTGATGTTCGCGACGCCGCGGTTTTACCGAAGATGCTATATGTGAAAGTTATCGTCGGTCGACGTTTCCGATATGCTCGTGTCTGCTGTCCAACAGCGTTCCGACTTCGTAGGGTGAGGCGGCTCTGGACAAACCGGGCCCTTTCCCCCTCTACACTGTCGATTGGCCACGTGGCCGGTACGATCCCGCGCGGATGTCTCACTCCACCGCGGGTACCCATACCTTCGAGAACCTTGTGATGCGCCTGTGATCCACTTCGATAACGTCACCAAGGTCTATGCGACCCAGAAGCGCCCCGCGCTCGACGGCGTTTCCATTGACGTAGACAAGGGCGAGTTCGTTTTCCTCGTCGGGCCGTCCGGCTCCGGCAAGTCGACCTTCCTCCGGTTGGTACTGAAGGAGGAAAGGCCGGACAAGGGGCAAGTGCACGTCGCCGGCAAGGACCTGGCGCGCTTGTCCAACTGGAAGGTGCCCCACCTGCGCCGGCGGATCGGCTGCGTCTTCCAGGACTTTCGTCTGCTGCCGAACAAGAACGTCTTCGAGAACGTCGCCTTCGCCCTGGAGGTCATCGGCAAGCCCCGAAGGTTCATCCGCAAGGTCGTCCCCGAGGTCGTGGAACTGGTCGGTCTGGAGGGCAAGGCCGGGCGGATGCCCCACGAGCTCTCCGGTGGTGAGCAGCAGCGCGTGGCCATCGCGCGTGCCTTCGTCAACCGCCCGCAGATCCTGCTGGCCGACGAGCCCACCGGAAACATCGACCCGGCGACTTCCATCGGCATCATGAAGGTGCTGGACCGAATCAACCGCACGGGTACCACCGTGGTCATGGCGACCCACGATGCCGCCATCGTCGACTCGATGCGCAAACGTGTCATCGAGCTCGAGGAAGGCCTCGTCGTTCGTGACCAGACGCGCGGCGTCTACGGCCAGGCGTACTGACCGCCGACGTACCCGAGCGCCGGCGGCGACAGCTGCGAGGAACGGCGCGGCGAAGCCCCGAAGGACGGACCCTTAACAGACCATGCGAGCACAATTCGTTCTCTCAGAGACGTGGATCGGCCTGCGCCGAAACCTGACGATGACCATCTCCGTCATCACGACGGTGGCCATCTCCCTGGCCCTTTTCGGGGCAGGTCTGCTGGTCAACCAGCAGGTCTCGGAAATGCGCAGCTACTGGGACCAGCGGATCACGCTGACCATCTACATGTGCAACGAGATCTCGCCGACCCCGACGTGCCAGGAGAACGGGCCTGCGACGGACGAGGATCGAGAGGCCCTTCAGGACCAACTCACGGGCCTGGACCAGGTGGCCGACTTCGACTACCTGACCGAGGCCGAGGCCTGGCAGGACTTCCAGGAACGTCTTGGGTCCACGAACGAGGCCCTGGCCGGCGCGGCACAGGAGGGCGACATCCCGGACAACTACCGGGTGCAGCTCACCGACCCCGAGCACTACGACACCGTGCGCGCCGCGGTCGACGGTGCGGCCGGTGTGGACTCGGTCTCCGACGATCAGCGAGTGCTGGAACAGTTCTTCGGGCTTCTGGAGGGCCTGAAATGGGCAGCCTTGGTACTGGCCGGTGTGCAGCTGGCCGCAGCCGCACTGTTGATCGGCAACACCATCCGGCTGTCCGCCTACAGCCGTCGACGTGAGACCGGCATCATGCGGCTGGTCGGTGCCTCGAACTTCTACATCCAGCTTCCGTTCCTGCTGGAAGGGGCGATCGCGGGCCTCATCGGTGGCCTCATCGCCTCCGGATTCATCGTCGCGACCAGATTCACACTTCTGAGGCAGATCGAAGGATGGTTCCAGTTCGACGTGGCTCTTGGTACCGGTGCACTGCTGTACGTCATCGGTGTGTCGGTCATCCTCGGCGTGCTGCTCTGTACCATCACCTCGTTCCTCACCCTGCGCCGCTACCTCAAGATTTGACCGATCGCCGTGCGGCAGCGCGGGGCCGGGGGCCGCATGAGCCCCCGGACACATGAAGGGAGTTCTCCGTGGCGCGAGAACCCGGGAGTAAGGTCATCGCGAAGAATCGGCGTGCCCGGTACGACTACCACATCGACGACACCTACGAAGCGGGCCTGGTCCTCACCGGGACCGAGGTGAAGTCGCTCCGGCAGGGCAGAGCCTCGCTCGTGGACGGGTTCGCCCACATCCACGACGGAGAAGTGTGGTTGGAGAACGTCCACATCCCCGAGTACACCCAAGGGACATGGACAAACCATGCTGCTCGCAGATCACGTAAGCTACTTCTGCACCGCGGAGAAATCTCCCGATTGATCGGGAAGACGCAGGAGCCCGGGCGCACCCTGGTTCCCCTGTCGCTGTACTTCAGTGATGGACGGGCCAAGGTCGAGCTCGCTCTGGCCCGCGGTAAGCGGGAGTACGACAAACGCCACGCGATCGCCGAGCGCGAAGCGAAGCGGGACATGGAACGCGCGCTTCGCCGACGCCGTTGAGGCGCCTGAAAGGAACACACAAGGTGTCCCCCCGTCCCCTGGGTCGCCGTGTCGCGGCCGCCGGTACCGGTTTGCTCGCTGCCGTTTCCCTTGCAGCATGCACGCCCCACCCCAGTCCGGAGGTGGCGGTCAGATCCTTCCTACTCGCCTGGCAGGACGGTGACCACGCCGAAGCGGCACAGTACACCGACGGAGATCCGGCTGAGGTCGAGTCCGCTCTGGAGGATGTGCGCGACCAGCTCGACCTGGCCTCACTGCGGTTCGGTCTTGGGCCGATCTCCGGCGACGGCGAGACCGCGACCGCGCAGTTCGAGGTCAACGCCGACCTCGGTATCGGTGACCCCATGTGGACCTACACCGGTGAGATGCCCCTGGAATGGGGCCCCGACGGTTGGCAGATCGTCTGGTCCCCCAGCGTGCTGCACCCGGAGCTGCACGAAGGTGAGCGACTCGCCGTCAGTTACCAGTCCCAGGAACGCGGCCAGATCCTCGACCGTGAGGGAGAGCCCCTGGTTTCCGCGGACAGTGTGACGGCCTTCGGTGTCCTGCCCGCCGAGATGGAGGACAAGGAAGCCGGGGTGGCCGAACTCGCCGAACTCCTCGACGAGGACCCCGACCCACTGCTCGATCGGGTACGTTCCGCCCCCCTGGGGCAGTTCCAACCGCTTGTGTTGATGCGTGACTCCAACGTCGACGCGAACCTGTTGCGTGAGGCCGGGAAGATTCCCGGGGTCGACACCCAGGAGATGGAGATCAACATGACCCCGGAGGTGGCGCCGTCCCTCGTGGGGGAGGTCGCCGGGACCGCGGAGCACCGTGTCTCCGCACGTGTGCCGGGTCCCTACCAGGCCGGCGACACCGTCGGGCTGAGCGGTCTTCAAGGCATCTTCCAGCACGAACTCGCAGGGTCGGCCACGACCCAGGTCGTCTCCTTGGACGAATCCGGTGAGATCATCGACGTCCTGGAATCCTGGGAAGGTGAGCGCAGCGGCCAGATCGAGACCACGTTGGACGCCGAGGTGCAGCACGCCGCGGAAACAGCGCTGGGAACACTGCCGGACAACGGATACCTGGTCGCTGTCGATGCCTCCAACGGTGAGATCCTCGCGGCCGCCAACGGCTCCGGGAACACCGGCGACGACGGGGCCCTCAACGGAAGTTTCTCACCCGGCCCCGTGTTCACCCTGGTCTCGACGATGGCCGCACTGGAAACGGGTGCGGTCGATCGGGACACGGTCACCGAATGTGCGCCACAGACCGAGGTCGGTGGACGCACCTTCGTCAACCCCAGTCACGGCTACTTGTCGAACACACCCGACCTGGTCCGTAACCTGGCTTTTGCCTGCAGTGTCGCCTACGTGCAGTTCGCCGACGATGTCGGCGCTGAGGCGATCACCGACGTGGCG
>DXDP01000070.1 GCA_019115445.1 Candidatus Nocardiopsis merdipullorum | reverse complement strand
CCCTCACCACGACCCTTACGGGTCTTGGCCTTGTTGGAGCCCGGGGCAGGCCGCAGGTGATGCAGCTTGAGCAGCTCATCGGGGTTGTAGTCGCTCATTGTGCGACCTCCTCGACAGTGACCAGGTGCGAGACGACGGTGATCTGTCCCTGCACCTCGGGGCTGTCCTCACGGACGGTGAACTTACCGATCCGTCCCAGACCGAGCGAATGGAGAGCAGCGTGCTGCTTCTCGTTGCCGCCGATCTTGGAGCGGGTCTGCGTGATCTTGATCTTGGCCATGATCAGGTTCCTGCCTTCGCCTCAGCGCGAGCGCGCAGCATGGCGGCCGGGGCCACGTCCTCGATCGGCAGGCCACGACGAGCGGCGATCTCCTCGGGCTGGTTGAGGCTCCGAAGCGCCGTCACGGTGGCACGCACGATGTTCAGCGGGTTGGCCGAGCCGAGCGACTTGCTCAGCACGTCATGAATACCGGCGCACTCCAGAACTGCACGGACCGGACCACCGGCGATCACACCGGTACCCGGGGCGGCCGGACGCAGCAGGACCACACCTGCGGCCTCCTCACCCTGGACCTGGTGCGTGATCGTTCCCTGGACACGGGGGACGCGGAAGAAGTTCTTCTTCGCCTCCTCCACGCCCTTGGCGATCGCGGCCGGCACTTCCTTGGCCTTGCCGTAACCAACACCGACCATGCCGTCGCCGTCACCGACGACGACCAAGGCGGTGAAGGAGAAGCGACGGCCGCCCTTGACGACCTTCGCGACCCGGTTGATGGTCACGACCTTCTCGGTGTAGGAGACACCCTTGTCTGCGGCGCCGCCGCGGCGATCCCGCCGCTCGCCTCCGGCGCCGCGCCGCGGTGCTGCAGCCATCAGTGATTCCTCTTCTCGTGGTTGATATTGCCCGTTACACAGGTCATCGACTCAGAACTCCAGTCCACCCTCGCGGGCGGCCTCGGCGAGCGCGGCGATCCGACCGGTGTACTTGTTGCCACCGCGGTCGAAGACCACAGTGACGACCCCGGCGTCCTTGGCTCGTTGGGCGATGAGTTGACCGACTTTGACAGACTTGTCGGTCTTGGTGCCCTCGCTGTCCCGCAGGTCCGGCTCCAGGGAGGAAGCGGCCGCCAAGGTGTGTCCCTTGGTGTCGTCGATGAGCTGGACCACGATGTGCTTGGAAGAGCGGAAAACAGCCAGGCGAGGACGCTCGGGGGTTCCGCTGATCCGCTTCCGGGCCCGGTTGTGCCTGCGCAGACGCGCGGTCGTACGCTTGGCGGTCCGCTTACGGCTCACGGTACTAGCCATGCCTACTTACCAGCCTTTCCGGCCTTGCGGCGGATGTACTCACCCTGGTACCGCACGCCCTTGGCCTTGTAGGGGTCGGGCTTGCGCAGACCGCGAATATTGGCAGCGATCTGACCCACCAGCTGCTTGTCGATTCCCTCCACGTGGAACAGCGTGGGCTTTTCCACCCGGAAAGTGATGCCCTCCGGCGGTTCCACGACGACAGGGTGGCTGTAGCCCAACGAGAACTCCAGGTTGGATCCGCGTGCCTGCACGCGGTAACCCACACCCTGGATCTCGAGCGTCCTGGTGAACCCCTTGGAGACACCCTCGATGAGGTTGGAGATCAGTGAACGGCTCAGACCGTGCAGCGACCGGTTGTCCGGATGATCGTCGGGACGGATCAGTGTGATGACGCCATCGTCGAGCGAAGCGGTGATCGGCTCGGAGATGGTGTGCTTGAGTTCGCCCTTCGGCCCCTTGACAGTGACGTCTTGCCCGTCAATCGTGACTTCGACGCCCTTGGGGACCGAGATCGGCAGTCGACCGATACGCGACATGCTTCAATCTCTCCCTGGTTACCAGACGTAGGCGAGGACTTCCCCGCCAACGCCGTTCTTCTTGGCCTGCCTGTCGGTCATCAGGCCACCGGACGTCGAAATGATCGCCACGCCGAGGCCACCGAGTACTCGCGGCAGATTGTCCTTCTTGGCGTAGACACGCAGACCGGGCTTGGAGACCCGACGGATGCCGGCGATGGAACGCTCCCTGGTGGGACCGTACTTCAGCTCCAGGACGAGGCTCTTGCCCAGCCGGGCCTCCTCCGTCCGCCAGCCCTGGATGAATCCCTCCTGCTGGAGGAGCTCGGCGATGTGCGCCTTGAGCTTGGAATACGGCATCGCCACGGTTTCGTGGAAAGCCGAATTCGCGTTGCGCAGACGCGTCAGCATGTCTGCGATCGGGTCGGTCATCGTCATGGCCGACTGGCCCTTCTTCGCCGCGGTTTCCGTGCACGGACCTTTCCCACAGCCCTTCCCCTACCGGATTCACCCGGCGGGGAGGTGCAGCGGACCTTCGGCGTGGTCGTGGGCACCGCCGTCCTCGGAGGGACTACCGTGCCCTGATGGTTGGATATTGCCGGCCGAGGTCGTCTCGACGACCCGGGCCACTGCTGTCGACGCAGAGAGCGGTGTCCTGGAGGGGCCGATCCGGCAACACCCCACCCGAGGGTGGGGGTCGTGGCGGCCCCGCCGGGAACTACCAGCTCGACTTGGTGATGCCGGGCAGTTCACCGCGGTGAGCCATGTCACGGAAGCAGATACGGCACAGGCCGAACTTCCGAAAAACGGCACGCGCGCGGCCACACCGCGAGCATCGAGTATACGCGCGAACGCCGAACTTCGGCTTCCGCTGTGACTTGACGACCAGCGCCTTCTTAGCCATATGTGCTTCTTACCCCTCAGGCTTCCTTGAACGGGAAACCGAGCCGCTGGAGCAGGCTACGGGCCTGCTCGTCGTTGGGCGCGGTGGTGACGACGGTGATGTCCATCCCACGCTGCCGGTCGACCCTGTCCGGGTTCACCTCATGGAACATGAGCTGCTCGGTCAGGCCGAAGGTGTAGTTGCCGTTGCCGTCGAACTGCCTCGGAGACAACCCACGAAAGTCCCGGATCCGGGGCAGGGCCAGGGAAAGCAACCGGTCGAGGAACTCCCACATCCGGTCGCCGCGCAGTGTGACCCCGGCGCCGATCGGCTGTCCTTCACGCAGCTTGAACTGCGCGATGGATCTCCTCGCACGGTTGATCTTCGGCTTCTGGCCGGTGATCGCCGACAGGTCGGCGACAGCACCCTCGATCAGCTTCGCGTCACGAGCAGCCTCACCAATACCCATGTTGACCGAGATCTTGGTGAGAGTGGGCACCTGCATGATGTTGGCGATCCCGAACTCGTCCTTGAGAGCGGGAATCAGCTCGTTGCGGTACTTCTCCTTGAGCCGCGGCATCGGAGGGGCCGTGATGTCGTTGGTAACCGTCATCAGATGTCCTTACCGGTGCGACGGGAGACGCGGACCTTGGTCCCGTCCTCCTCGAAGCGATAACCGATCCGGGTGGGCTTCCCGCCCTCCGCGAACGCGACATTGCTCACGTGGATCGGGGCCTCCTTCGTGACGACCTCACTCTGCTGGCCGCCCGTCGGATTGGCCTTCCTGTGCTTCTTGACCAGGTTCACGCCCTCGACAATGACACGGTCTTCCCTCGGCATGGCCTTGACGACCTTGCCCGTGGCACCTTTGTCCTTGCCTGCGAGGACGATCACCTCGTCACCAGATTTGATCTTCATCTCTCACAGCACCTCCGGCGCCAGCGAAATGATGCGCATGTACTTCTTTTCACGCAGCTCGCGGCCGACCGGGCCGAAGATGCGAGTGCCTCGCGGGTCTCCGCCGTCCTTGATGAGCACGCTCGCGTTCTCATCGAAACGGATGTAGGAACCGTCGGGCCGGCGACGCTCCTTGGTGGTGCGCACGACAACGGCCTTGACGATGTCGCCCTTCTTGACGCCGGCGCCAGGCATGGCGTCCTTCACCGTGGCGACGACGGTGTCACCGATCCTGGCATAGCGTCGACCCGAGCCACCGAGAACACGGACGGTCAGGATCTCCTTGGCACCCGTGTTGTCGGCGACCTTGAGTCGCGACTCCTGCTGAATCACGTCTGCTCCTGATGTGATCGGTACGGTCCACTACCGCACCTGGGTGGTCTCACCCCTCGGATCGGCGGTCGACACCACGTGTCGACCGCCGACAGGCCGGGGTTACTTGGCCTTCTCCAGGATCTCCACGACTCGCCAACGCTTCGTCGCGGAGAGCGGCCGGGTCTCCATCAGGCGAACCCGGTCGCCGACGCCGCAGGAGTTCGACTCGTCGTGCACCTTGTACCTGGTCGTCCGGCGGAGGATCTTGCCGTACAGGGCATGCTTGACCCGGTCCTCGACCTCGACAACAACGGTTTTTTCCATCTTGTCGCTGACGACGTAACCTTCACGGGTCTTGCGGTAGTTGCGTGTCGCGGTCTGGTTCTCACTCATTCGGCTGCTTCCTTCGTCTCCTCAGCCGACTCACCAGACAACGGCATGATGCCCAGCTCGTGCTCGCGGAGGACTGTGTAGATCCGCGCGATCTCCCGCTTGACGATACGCAGGCGGCTGTGGTTGTCGAGCTGGCCGGTGGCGGCCTGGAAGCGGAGGTTGAAGAGTTCTTCCTTGGCTTCCTTGAGCTTGGCGACCAGGTCCTCGACGGACTGCTCGCGCAGCTCGGTGGCAGTCACGGACTTAGCCATTACTCCCACACCTCCCGCTTGACAAACTTGCACTTCATCGGGAGCTTGTGCATCGCACGGCGCATGGCCTCCTTGGCCACGTCCTCGGGCACGCCCGACAGCTCGAACATCACACGACCGGGCTTGACCGGCGCGACCCACCACTCGGGCGAGCCCTTACCGGAGCCCATACGGACCTCGGCCGGCTTCTTGGTCAGCGGACGGTCCGGGAAGATGTTGATCCACACCTTTCCGCCACGCTTGATGTGCCGGGTCATGGCAATACGAGCCGACTCGATCTGGCGGTTGGTGACATAGGCCGCGTCCAGGGCCTGAATCCCGTACTCGCCGAAGGTGACAGTGGTGCCACCCTTGGCCTTGCCACGCAGGCCCGGGTGATGCTGCTTGCGGTACTTGACCTTACGAGGAATAAGCACGGGTCAGCTCCCCTCGGTCTTGGCGGTCTCGGCCGGAGCCTTCGACCCGCTGCTCTGCTGCTGGCCTCCGCCACCGCCACCGCCACCACGGCGACGACGCTGGGGACGCTCACGGCGCTGCCCGCCACCGGTGGTGCGCTGCGCGGCCTGCTGGGCCTCACGCTCGGCACGGGTGACCGGGGCATCGCCCTTGTAGATCCACACCTTGACGCCGATGCGGCCGAACGTCGTACGTGCCTCGAAGAAGCCGTAGTCGATGTCGGCACGCAACGTGTGCAGCGGGACCCGCCCCTCGCGGTAGAACTCCGAGCGGGACATCTCTGCCCCACCCAGGCGGCCACCACACTGGATCCGGATGCCCTGGGCGCCGCTCTTGACGGCACTCTGCATCGCCTTGCGCATCGCCCGGCGGAAGGCCACACGGCTGCTCAGCTGCTCGGCCACGCCCTGGGCGACGAGCTGCGCATCGACCTCAGGGGTCTTGACCTCGAAGACGTTCAGCTGAACCTGCTTGCCGGTCAGCTTCTCCAGATCGGTGCGGATACGGTCGGCCTCCACACCACGGCGACCGATGACGATGCCCGGTCGCGCTGTGTAGACGTCCACACGGACGCGGTCACGGGTGCGCTCGATCTCGACCTTGGAGATACCCGCGCGTTCCATGCCACGGGTCAACATCCGGCGGATCGCCACGTCTTCCTTGACGTAGTCCTTGTACGCCTTGTCCGCATACCAGCGGCTCTTGAAGTCGGTGGTGACACCGAGGCGGAACCCGTGCGGGTTGATTTTCTGTCCCACTATCGGGTCCTTTCCTTGGTCTTGGACGAAGCATCCGAGTTCTCGGCGACGACCACGGTGATGTGGCTCGTCCGCTTGGTCACCCGGAAAGCCCGGCCGAAGCCTCGTGGACGAATACGCTTCAGGGTCGGACCCTCGTCCACCCATGCGCGCTCGACCACCAGTTCTTCTCGGTCCAGCTTGTCGTTGTGCTCAGCGTTGGCGATGGCACTGGCCAGCACCTTGCCAACGGGTTCGCTCGCCGCCTGGGGAGCGAACCGGAGCACCGCCTGTGCCTCGTCAGCGGGCAACCCGCGAATAAGGTCCACCATCCGGCGGGCCTTCCGGGGCGTAACACGGACGAACCGTGCCTGTGCCCTCGTTCCCATCGCTTTTCCCTCGCTCACGGAAATTCATCTCCACTCACCGTGGAGAAAGTGGTTCTTACTGCTGCTGCAACCGCTAACGGCGGCTACGGCGGTCTTCCTTGACGTGGCTCCGGAAAGTGCGCGTGGGAGCGAACTCACCGAGCTTGTGGCCGACCATCGACTCCGACACGAACACCGGAACGTGCTTGCGTCCGTCGTGGACGGCGATTGTGTGTCCGATCATTTCCGGAATGATCATGGACCGCCTGGACCACGTCTTGACGACGTTCTTGCTGCCCTTTTCGTTCTGTTCCTCCACCTTCTTGACGAGGTGGGCGTCCACAAAAGGGCCCTTCTTCAGGCTACGTGGCATCCGACGTGCTCCTTACCGCTTCTTCTTACCGCTACGCCGACGCCGCACGATGAGCTTCTGGCTGGCCTTGTTCTTGTTCCGGGTCCGGATTTCCTTCGTTCCCCAGGGGCTGACCGGGTGCCGACCACCGGAGGTCTTACCCTCACCACCACCGTGCGGGTGATCGACAGGGTTCATCGCAACACCGCGGACGCCAGGGCGCTTGCCCTTCCACCGGCTACGGCCGGCCTTGCCCCAGCTGATGTTGGACTGCTCGACGTTGCCGACCTGACCGACGGTCGCGCGGCAGGTGACCTCGACCATCCGCATCTCACCGGACGGCATACGCAACGTGGCGTAGTTGCCCTCCTTGGCCAGGAGCTGGATCTGCGAGCCCGCGGAACGGCCCAGCTTGGCACCGCCACCGGGCTTCAGCTCGACCGCGTGCACGAACGTACCCGTGGGGATGTTGCGCAGCGGAAGGCAGTTGCCGGGCTTGATGTCGGACTGCGGGCCGTTCTCGACCCTGTCTCCCTGCTTGAGGTCGGCGGGTGCCAGGATGTAGCGCTTCTCACCGTCCACGTAGTGCAGCAGGGCGATACGAGCAGTGCGGTTGGGGTCGTACTCGATGTGCGCGACCTTGGCCGGGACGCCGTCCTTGTCGTGACGACGGAAGTCGATCACGCGGTAGGCGCGCTTGTGACCACCACCCTGGTGACGGGCGGTGATACGACCGTGACCGTTACGCCCACCCTTGGAGTGGAGCGGACGCACCAGGGACTTCTCCGGCTCCGAACGCGTGATCTCGACGAAGTCGCTCACGCTGGAGCTGCGACGACCCGGTGTCGTCGGCCTTTGTTTACGAATGCCCATCTTTTTCGTGCATTCCTTTACGTGTTGCTAGTTCTGTTCCGGTCAGACCCGGCGAGGATCTAGAAACCGAAGATGTCGATCCGGTCGCCTTCGGCGACACTGACGATCGCACGCTTGCTGTCGGGGCGCTTGCCGTAACCGAAACGGGTCCGCTTGCGCTTGCCCTTCCGGTTGATCGTGTTCACGCCGGTGACCTTCACTTCGAAGATCTTCTCGATCGCGATTTTGATCTGGGTCTTGTTGGCCTTCGGGCTGACGACGAACGTGTACTTGTTCTCGTCCATGAGCCCGTAGCTCTTCTCGGAGATCACCGGCTCGATGATGATGTCCCGGTGGTCGGCGATCCTCACTTGGCGTCCTCCTCGGACTCAGCAGCCTGCGAGGCACCGTTCACCCGGGTCAGGAACTCGGTGTAGCCCGCCTCGGTGAAGATCACGTCGTCCGAGTTGAGGACGTCGTAGGTGTTCACCTGGCCCGCGTCCAGGAGGTGCACCTCCTGGAGGTTGCGCAGGGCACGCCGGTTGTGTTCCTCCTCACGTGCCAGGACGACGAGGACCTTGCGGGACTCGGTCACCTGGCGCAGTGCCTTCAGAGCCGTCTGCGTGAGCTTGGTCTTGGTGTCGGTGGCGACGAATTCGCTGATGACGTGGATACGGCCATGGCGCGCCCGGTCGCTGAGGGCACCGCGCAGGGCGGCGGCCTTCATCTTCTTCGGGGTGCGCTGGCTGTAGTCACGCGGCTTGGGGCCGTGGACGATGCCACCACCGGTGTACTGCGGAGCACGGATCGAGCCCTGCCGGGCACGGCCGGTGCCCTTCTGGCGGTAGGGCTTCCTGCCACCGCCGCGGACCTCGCCGCGGGTCTTGGTGGAATGGGTGCCCTGACGGCCGGCGGCCAGCTGAGCGTTCACGACCTGGTGGATCAGCGGGATGCTGACCGGCTGGTCGAAGACACTGTCCGGCAGCTCGACGCTGCCCGTGGCCTTGCCCTCGGGGTTCTTGATCTCGATCTGGGCCATGACTACTTGCCCCCCTTCACGGCGGTGCGGACGAGCACCAGACCGCCGTTGGGACCGGGGACCGCACCCTTGACCAGGATGAGTCCCTTCTCCGCGTCGACGGAGTGAACGGTCAGGTTCTGAACGGTCGTGCGGACGTTGCCCATGCGACCGGCCATCCGCTTGCCCTTGAACACGCGGCCGGGCGTGGCACAGCCGCCGATGGCGCCCGGGGAGCGGTGCGTCCGGTGCGTACCGTGCGAGGCGGTCATACCACCGAAACCGTGACGCTTCATCACGCCGGCGAAGCCCTTACCCTTGCTCCTACCCGTGACGTCGACCTTCTGCCCGTTCTCGAAGGCCGCGGCGTCGACCTCTTGGCCGAGCTGGTACTCGGAGGCGTCGGCGGTACGTACCTCCACGTAGTGGCGGCGCGGGGTCAGGTCGTGCTTGCGCAGGTAGTCGCCGAGAGGCTTGTTGACCTTGCGCGGGTTGACCTGCCCGTAGCCGAGCTGGATGGCGGAGTAGCCATCGGTGTCAGGAGTCCGGATGCGGCTCACGACGCACGGACCGGCCTTCAGGACCGTGACGGGCACGACCTTGCCCGCGTCGTCGAAGACCTGGGTCATGCCGAGCTTTTCGCCCAGGACTCCCTTGATCTGCTTGGTGGCCATGTCTGTGCGTCCTTAAAGCTTGATCTCGATGTCAACGCCGGCCGGCAGATCGAGACGCATCAGCGAGTCAACCGTCTTCGGCGTGGGGTCGATGATGTCGATCAGCCGCTTGTGAGTGCGCATCTCGAAATGCTCGCGCGAGTCCTTGTCCTTGTGCGGCGATCGGATGACGCAGTAAACGTTCTTCTCCGTCGGCAGCGGCACCGGGCCCGCGATCTGTGCGCCAGTTCGCGTCACGGTCTCGACGATCTTCTTCGCCGAGCTGTCGATGACCTCGTGGTCATAGGCCTTTAGCCGAATGCGGATCTTCTGTCCCGCCATATGGCCTGTTCGTCCTTCGCTTCAGTGTCCGTAACGGTGAGTATTCCGGGCACAGAAGCCCAGGCTGGGCGGTATATGCCCTGTGGCCGTGAGCCTCTATTCCCTTGAGAAACCGCAACAGGGCTCGCCCCTGCGGCACGTCACCGTCACAGAGCCCGATGACGTCTTCTCGGTGTGCTGGGCGGGCCGTGTCCTCCACGGCCCGCCCAACGCACATCGGGGCGGCTGTCTCGGGCCGCCCCGGTGTGTACTACTTGAGGATCTTCGTGACGCGACCGGCACCGACGGTGCGGCCACCCTCACGGATGGCGAACTGGAGGCCTTCCTCCATCGCGACCGGCTGGATGAGCTGGACGTGCATCTCGGTGTTGTCACCGGGCATGACCATCTCGGTGCCTTCCGGCAGCGTCACGACGCCGGTGACATCGGTGGTGCGGAAGTAGAACTGAGGACGGTAGTTGTTGAAGAACGGCGTGTGACGGCCGCCCTCCTCCTTGGACAGGATGACGACCTGGCCCTCGAACTCACTGTGCGGGGTGGTCGTACCCGGCTTGATGACGACCTGACCACGCTCGACGTCCTCGCGCTTGGTACCACGCAGGAGCAGACCGACGTTGTCACCGGCCTGACCCTGGTCGAGGAACTTGCGGAACATCTCCACACCGGTGACGGTGGTGGTCTGCTTCTCTTCCTTGATACCAACGATGTCAACGGTCTCGTTGACGTTGACGATACCGCGCTCGACACGGCCGGTGACGACGGTGCCGCGACCGGTGATCGAGAAGACGTCCTCGATCGGCATCAGGAAGGGCTTGTCGGTGTCACGCTGGGGCTCGGGGACGAAGCTGTCCACGGTACCCATGAGCTCCAGGATGGAGTTGACCCACTTCTCCTCGCCCTCGAGGGCCTTCAGAGCGGAGACCTGGGTCACCGGGGTGTCGTCGCCGGGGAACTCGTACT
>DXDP01000069.1 GCA_019115445.1 Candidatus Nocardiopsis merdipullorum | reverse complement strand
GGTTTATGAAAACAACGAGTCAAGTCGAGGGCGCGGGGTACATGCTCTCCGCGTCTTGTGGGCGAGGAGCGCTCACGTGTACTCTCCGTCGTCGCCGTTCCACGCGGGTGCGCCCGTTCGTCGCCGTGCTCTGGCCGGTGGTCTGAATGACCCAGTTCTACGCTCTCCGCGACCAGCGCGACGTGATACTGACCGACGACGCCGTCCTCGACGGCGGCCGGGAACTCACCGGTGACGAGATAGGTGTGCTCGCCGCTCAGCTCGACCGGGCCCGGCACGAAACCCTCTGGCGGGAAGTAAATCGGACCTATCCGCTCGGGACATGGATCCTGGGTCCCGACCAGCTGCACGGGATGGTTATCGACCACCACCGAGGTGCCTCGGGTGCCGAGGGGCACCGCTTGCTCGTACTCACCCAGGGCCAAATAGAACACATGGTTCCTGTCGCCGATGCGCGCCCGGCCACCCCACCCCAGGGGGCCTCGTGAACCTCCTACGCCTCCTGTTCGGCCTGTTCGGCACCGCCGTGAGCCCTGCCCGAGGCGACCACCACACCGATGAGACCTCGTACAACCCCGAGCCGAGCCCCTGTGTCCCTCGACAAGCTCGGCGTCACCTCGGTGATCAGAGCGCCGATTCGTTGGCGCGCGACCACCCCCACTGGCGCGTGGTGGTCCTGCCCGGGCGAACCGGGGTGTGGGTCGTCGCCGCCTTTGGTCCCCATCTGGTGCGTGCCTCCAGCATCGAGGCGGCGCGACACCGCATTCACGAGATCGAGGCCGCGTCACCACACCCGGCGTGTACCTACGTCCACGAGAGAACACGCCCCATGCCCGAGGACAAATCCCTGGTTCTTCGGCCCGGCACCCCAAACCCTGTCGCACCACGTACACATGATCACCGCTACTAGCCAGGAAGGTCTCAGCATGACCCCCCGACACCCAGAAGAAGACACGATCGAACTCATGACGCCGGCCGAGGTCGCAAAGGTCTTTCGTGTGGCTCCCAAGACTGTGACTCAGTGGGCCGAATCCGGAAAACTTCGCTCGTTCCGAACCTTGGGTGGGCACCGCCGCTACCCCACGAGCGAAGTGATGAACCTGCTGTACGGGACTGCCCGGTGATGAGAACGACGCGTTCACCCATGGAGGGAAGCAGGTGTCGGTGGACAACCACCAGGAAGCCCACCTGAAGGGTTTAGGGCTTGCGCTGATGCGTCGTGGCATGAGGAGTTGGCTGGTGGCCGATATGTCCGGCCCGCCGTCCCTCCACTTCCAACCGGACCGCGGAAGCAACACCGTGACGTGCGGCCCGGAGGGGTTCCTTTTTCGGGTTCCCGGTGGGTACGAGTGGTGGTCCTTCGGTTTCGAGAACGCGGACGCATGCGCACGTGCGATAGGCGACCTGATGTTCTCGCTCCAGTCGGAAAGTGACCTCGCCCGAAGTAACACCCCTGTCATTCGTTGAGGTCGGCAAACGAAAAAGCTCTGGCGGGTGCGATCAACACCCCCAGAGCAGGCCGACACACAATCCACGTTCAACCAGAAAGAGTTGTCGACATGCCCATTGTGCCCCACGTGAGCCCCGCCCGTTGGCGGTCCCGGATCTATCCGGGAAACCTCGCCCAGATGCGTACCGTCCGAGCGGACCTACGCGCCGACCTGGCCGGATACGACAAGGACCTGATCGAGACCGTGACACTGTGCGCGAGCGAGATGGTGGCCAACGCCGTCGAACACACCCGTTCCGGGGAAGAAGGGGGACGTGTGGTGCGTGCGCTCTTCCGGAGCGGGCCGGAGATGCTGCGCCTGGTCGTCGTGGACGACGGTGCGCAGGAGACGTCCCCCACGATCCCGAGGCAGCGCACCGAAGAGGAATGGGCCTGCGCCGAGCGTGGTCGAGGACTGCTCATGGTCGACGCCTCGGCCTCCACCTGGGGTACCTACCCGGTGGTGCCCTTCCCGTTCTGTGCCGAGCTGGGCACGGCCGTGTGGGCCGAGTTCGGGTTGGGCGGTGATGTGCTGTGACCGCCACCGCGACGCGGGTCCGTTCGGTGTTGGACTCCCCACGAGGTCATCGCTTCTCCAGAACCCCCGGGCCCACGATGCTGCCTCGAGAACAACTTCTTCTGAAGCAGATGGCCGGCAACCCCAAGGTCGCCTACCGCATCGAGCACGGGGAGCTCCCCTTGTGGATGCACCTGGCCGCGGAACGCCGGAAACAGGAAGAAAGCCCGGACAAAGCTGGAAGAGCCCCCGAAGAACAAGCTTTCCCACCCCCGCGTCGTGGCCGCCATCGGACTCCACGCCGGAGGCATGGCTGGTCTGTCCTGCTTCCTGGGATGGTGCTGATATTGGGGGTCGTGGGCGGCCGGATCGCCGAGATGGTTCTGTAGGCCCGACCCATCCGCGTGCGCGCGGCACAGCCGCCGCGCGCACGCGGAAGCACTCCGAAAGAGCGCGGACGGGGGCTGCTCAGGAGCTCGACTCACCCACGGGCTTACGGAGATGGTGCACGAACGCGGGCGGGACGTTGGCGAACACCTTGTCGCTGCGCACCCCGTAACGGTCGATCCACTCACGCACCACCCAGCTGGTGCGGGCCTGACGCAGATAATCCGCACGCCGAGCGATGACCGCCTTGACCTCCTTCGTGTACAGGTATCCGTAGAAGGACAAGTACCCGCCCGGTTCCAGGACCTCGAAGTAGTACTGGAGGATGCCCTTGACGTCCTCGGCGGTGAAATTGGCGAACGGCAGACCCGAGACGATCACGTCGTAGGTGCGGTCGGTACCCATCTCGTGGACGAGTTCGGCGTGCACCGAGGCCCGGTCGGCCACCGGAGCCAGCTGCGGATCCGTTGCCAAGAGCCGTTCCAGATGCGTGGCGAACTCGACGTTGGACTCCACCAGGTCGACGGTGTCGCCCGGCCCCATCGCCTCGGCGATCCCCCGAGTGATCGCACCCGTACCTGCACCCACCTCCATGATGCGCAAAGGCTGCTCCGGATCGGGGCGCCGACGGACGTGCTCGGCCATGGCACGTGCCAACGCCGGGCTGCTCGGGACGACGGAACCGGTGGCGTTGAAGGTACGCAACGCCTGGTTGAGGAAGAACCCGGTGTCACGCAGGCGCTCTTCCAGACGGAGGGCGGAAAGGGGGCCGGTGGAACTCGGTGTCTCGGGCATACAGGAACGTTAACGTCTCCCGGTGGTGCAGGCACAGCCACAACCGTCAGTCCTTGGAATACCCACAGGTCACGCCCTTCATGGCAAGGATCACCGCCGGAACGGGAACCCCCACCGAAGCGAACCGCCCACCACGACCTCGAAGGGGGCCGTGCCCGTGCGGTCTACTCTGAGGTCATGAGCAAGAGCACTCCGGCATCCCCCACCCACCATCGGACCGCCCTGGTCACCGGCGCCTCTGCGGGCATCGGTGAGGAGTACGCGCACAAGCTCGGCCTGCGCGGTTACGCACTGGTCCTGGTCGCTCGCCGCGCCGAAGCCCTGAAAGAACTCGCAGAGGACATCACCGCCCGGTGCGGTGTGGACGTGGAGACCTTGCCCGCCGATCTGGCCACGCCAGAAGGTGTCGCGGAGGTGACCGCGCGTCTGAGGGAGGACGGTAGCGGGGACGCCGCACCGATCGACCTGCTCGTCAACAACGCAGGACGTGGCGAAGGCGGACACTTCGTCGAGCAGGTCCCCGAGGAGATCGACGCCATGCTCGACCTCAACGTGCGCGCCGTCCTGCACCTGACGCGCGCCGTCCTGCCCGTCCAGCTGGCCCGACGCACGGCCGGGGAAACCGGAAAGTTGGGTGTGATAAACGTCTCCTCCCTGGCCGGTGAGCCCGTGGTGAACCCGGGAGGTTCGGTCTACGGCGCCGGCAAGAAGTTCCTCACCCTGTGGAGCGAGAGCGTGGCCGCGGAGATGCGTCCCCGGGGCATACAGGTCACCGTGGTCCTACCCGGTTTCGTACGTACCGACATGACCCGCGGTGTCCAGGAACGGGGCCTGCCGGAGTTCGCCTTCGTCGCCAAGGAACACATCGTGCGTGACTCCCTCCAGACCTGGGCCGCGGGGCGTTCGCACGTCGTCCCGGGGGCCCAGTACAAGACCGCGGACGGTCTTTTGAAGGTCCTGCCCCGCTTCTTGGTGAGAGCAGTGGCCCGCCGCATGGTGTGACCCAGCCGGTGCTTACACACAAGGGTGCCCCTCCGTGTCACCGGAGGTCGGGCAAAGCGCTTACCCTGGAAGGGCACCGTCGGTCGAGGAAAGAGACCATGAAGACCTTCGAAGAGCTGTTCGCCGAGCTGTCCGAGAAGGCACGCTCCCGCCCAGAGGGGTCCGGGACCGTCGCCCAACTCGATGCCGGTGTCCATGCCATCGGCAAGAAGGTCGTCGAGGAAGCCGCCGAGGTCTGGATGGCCGCCGAACACGAGTCGGACGATCGGGCCGCCGAAGAGATCTCGCAGCTCCTCTACCACCTCCAGGTCATGATGCTGGCCCGCGGCCTGCGCCTCGAGGACGTCTACAAGCATCTTTAGGCCGACACACCCGCGCGGACACCCACGTCCCGCGTGTGTCGGCCTCGGACGTCCCAGCACATGCAGAGCCAACAGAGGAAGCACCCAAGACATGCCCGACATGCTGAGAATCGCCGTGCCCAACAAGGGCCAACTCTCCGAACCCGCCGTGGAAATGCTCCGCGAAGCCGGGTACCGGCAACGCAAGAGCAGCCGAGACCTGGTGATGGTGGACCCCGACAACGAGACCGAGTTCTTCTTCCTGAGGCCCAAGGACATCGCCGTGTACGTCGGTGAGGGGATCCTCCAGGCCGGGATCACCGGCCGGGACATGCTCATGGACTCCAGAGCCCCCGTCGACGAGGTCCTGGCGCTCGGGTTCGGCGGTTCCACGTTCCGTTTCGCCGCCCCCAACGGTGAGGACATGACCCTGGCCGACCTGGACGGCAAACGCATCGCCACGTCCTTCGACGGGCTCTTGCGCTCCTACCTGGAGGAACGAGGTATCGACGCCCGGGTGATCCACCTGGACGGTGCCGTGGAAAGTTCCGTGCAGCTCGGTGTCGCCGACGCCGTCGCCGACGTGGTCTCCACCGGCACGACCCTGCGCAACGCGGGCATGGAGACCTTCGGTGAGCCGATCCTGGTCTCGGAAGCGGTCGTGATTCGACCGACGGGTGCCCCGGTGGACCCGAAGCTGCAGACGATGCTGCACCGTCTACGCGGTGTGCTCGTCGCACGTGACTACGTGATGATGGACTACGACGTGCACGCCGAAAACCTGGAAGCGGCGGTCGCGCTCACCCCCGGAATGGAGGGACCCACGGTCTCCCCGCTGCACCGGGAAGGCTGGGTGGCCGTCCGTGCCATGGTGTTGCGCAGGCAGGCGCAGTCGATCATGGACGACCTGTGGGAACTGGGGGCCCGGGCGATCCTGGTCACCGACATCTACGCCTGCCGTCTGTGACCCACTCCTGAGCGGGCCCACCCCACCCCCACTGTCGGTTCACGGCGGTGGGGGCATGGACACCCCTTCTTCGTGGTCCTTGCAGCCGCCGGATGTGCGCACAATGAGGACATGAGGCAGTCGACGTCCAACACATCGGTGGGCCCCGACGAGAGCGACCCCGTCACCCTGGCCCGTGTGACCGGCAAGACCGGCGGTGACCTGGTTCTGCGCCGCGTGGGTGCGCACTACGAGATCTACAGCAACGGGGTGTTCCTCATGGACACCCGCGATGGCACCTCCGAACGTGAGATGGTGCGCGCGAGCCTGGCCGCGTTGGCCCCGGGCCGTTCCTTGGCCCGGGTGCTGATCGGTGGCCTGGGGGTGGGTTTTTCGGCGCGTGAGGCCCTTGACCACCCCCGTGTGGCCCGAGTGGACGTGGTGGAACTCGAACCACTGGTCATCGACTGGCACGAGGAAGAACTCGGAGAGGCCGCCGGGTACGTCCACCGTGATCCACGCTGCCGCGTCCACAACGCCGACATCGTCACCTGGCTCGAGGAAACCGTGAAGGCACCCGAACCTCCGCGCTACGAGGTGATCTGCCTGGACACCGACAACGGCCCGGATTGGACGGTGGCCGACAACAACGAGCGTCTCTACCAGCAGGACGGACTGGAACAGCTGAGCAGGATCCTCGCCCCCGGCGGGGTGCTGTCGTTCTGGAGCGCCAACACCGTCCCCGCCTTCGAGGAACTGTTGCGTTCCCGCTTCACCCGGGTCGAGATCATCGAGGTGCCCGTGGCCAGGGGTGTACCCGACGTGGTGTACCTGGCGGGCCGGCCACACGACACGGCGGGTTGAGCAGAAAACCGCTCACAGACCGAGTATTTCGCGTACTGCCCGTGGGCCGTCCGCTTCGTGGAACCACACACCGTGGAAGCCCAGGTCGCGGGCGGCCGTCACGTTCTGCTCGGAGTCGTCGACGAACAAACACTCGCAAGGGTCGACCCCCGCACGTTCGGCGGCGACCCGGTAGATCCGAGGATCCGGCTTGGCCGCGCCGACCTGGGAGCTGTTGACCACGGAGAACCCGTCCAGGCCCAGGGCGGCCAGATCGGAGTCCAACCGGTCGGTGGCGTTGGACACCAGCAGTACGGGAAGGCGGGTGCGGATCTGTGTCAGGAACTGGGCCATCTCCTGGTTCACGGAGGCGGCCACCGCGTTCCAGGCGGTGATCACTGCGCGCGCCGGCTCCGACCCACCACACCGATCGGTGAGTGCCTCGGCGACGCTTTCCCGCCACTGCACGTCACTCACCCGGCCGGTGATCGCAGGCAGCAACAGATCGGGGTGGAAGGCCGTGGCGGCCAAGGTGCCTTCGGGAAGACCATGGGCGCGGTCGACACCGGCCATACCGTCCTTCGGCCACAGGCGAAGCACACCGTCGATGTCGCACAGAAGGGCTCGGGGGGTGCTCTTCACCGGAGTCAACCCTTCCTCTGAGCCATGTAGCGGGCGAACTCCTCCAGGGAGATGCGTGCGTCGCCGTCGGTGTCCATGGCTCGCACCACCGCTTCGGCCCGTTCCGGGGTGGTTTGCTCACCCAGGTTGCTCATCAAGGACGCCAGTTCCGTGGCGGAGATGAGGCCGTCGCCGTCGGTGTCCACGAGTGCGAAGGTGGCCGCGTACTCGGAGTTGTCCGGCATGTGTCACGCTCCCAGCGTGCTCGGGGGGCAAGAGGGCTCACGACACAGTACCGGGTGACGGAACACAGGGAACCGGTGTGCTTTGTCGCCCCGTGCCCGCGGAGTGAAGGCAGTGCCTACTTGGTGCCCACAAGAGCTCGAGAACCGATCCACCGGGCGATCACCGTGAACAGCAGAACCAGGACGAACAGGCACAGGGCCGCGCCCCAGGCCCGGTCGATGCCTGCTTGGAAGGGCTGTGTGGCGCCCCGGTACAGCTGGAGGGGCACGGAGCCCTGGGGTTCACCCTGGAACGTGGTGACCAGCAGGCTCGACCCGAAAGCGGTCAGCATCAGTGGTGCGGTTTCGCCGATACCGCGGGCGACGGCGAGCATGGACCCGGTGGTCAGCCCCGGTGCGGCGGCGGGCAGGACGGTGTACACGATCGTCTGCCACTTGCGGGCACCCAGCCCGTAACCGGCGTTGCGGAGCTCGTCGGGGACCAGCCGCAGCATCTCCTCCGCGGACCGGGTCACGATCGGCAGCATCATCACCGCGATGGCCACCGCGCCCACGAAGGTCCCAAAACCCAGACCTCCCCAACCGATGACGAGCAGGCCGTGGACGAACAGGCCGACGAAGATCGACGGGATGCCCGTCATCACGTCGGTGAAGAAGCGAATGGCCGAGGTCAAACGGTTGGGGCCGTACTCCACGATGTAGACGGCCGTGGCGATGCCGAACGGGATCGACATCGCGATCGCCGGCAGCATGATGTACAGCGTGCCGAAGAAACCCGCGACGTATCCGCCACCCTCACGCCTGGGCGGTGGTTCGACCTGGGTGAAGAAGTCCAGGTCGATCACACCGATACCGCGCCGGACGACCTCCAGCACGATGAGGAACAGGGGGATCATCGCCAGGATCATGGTGGTGGTCAGCACGATCGTGGCCACACGGTCCTTGAACCTGCGCAGGCCCGAACCGGGTGGGCGCCGGCTCAGCGGGGTGTGGTGGGAGACCGAAGGTGTGGTGGTCGCGGTGTTCATACGGCGGCGTCTCCCTTCGACTGCCCCATGTGCCGGACGATGAGGCGGGCCAGGATGTTGATGACCATGGTGACCAGGAACAGGGCGACACCGATCGCCATCAGTGCGGTACGGCTCTCCGGTGAGGACTCGCCGAAGGTCGCGGCGATGTGCGAGGCCATGCTGCTGCCGGTGCCGAACAGGCTGGCCCCCCAGGACTGGGAGCCGCCGATGAGCATCAGCACGGCGATGGTTTCGCCCAGGGCACGGCCGAGCCCCAGCATGGTGGCGGCCACGATCCCGGAGAAGCTTGCGGGCAGGACCACCTTGGTGATGACCTCCCACCGGGTGGACCCCAGCGCGTAGGCGGCCATCTGTTGTTCGACCGGTTGCACGGAGATCACTTCGCGCACGATCGCCGTCATGATCGGCAAGATCATGACGGCCAGCACGATCCCGGCGGGCAGGTAACCGACCCCGCGCACCGGGCCCTCGAAGAGGAAGAACCACCCCAGGGCGTTCTCGAGCAGGTCGAAGAAGGGACGCAGCACGTTCGGCAGGAACCAGTGCAGGCCCCACAGGCCGAAGATGACGCTCGGCACCGCCGCGAGCAGCTCGACCGTGGACGAGAGCAGTTTGGTGATCCGGCGCGGGGCCAGGTGGGTCAGGTGGATCGCGACCATGATCGCCGGCGGCAGAGCGATCACGATCGCGATGGCCGAGGTGATCAGGGTGCCGTAGATGAACGGCCAGGCACCGTAGGTTCCGCTGATCTCGGTGTGGGAGTCACCGGGGTCCCAGGTGTCTCCGAGAAGGAACCCGAAGAAGCCCTCTTCGACGAAGACCGGCCAGGCCTCACTAGTGGTGCGAATGATCATCAGGGCCAGGATGATCAGCACGGTGGTGCCGCAGGCGGCGACGACCCACTTGAAGATCGGATCGACGATGCGCCCTCTGCCGGACCGTAGTGACCCTTTCCTGGAGTCCCCGTTCCTGGAGGCCTCAGGGGCATCACGGACCTCGGTGGGCATGTGCTTCTCCTCTGTGGCTTTCGTGGGGTCGGAGAACGAACCGCCCCTCTGGGGTGGTGGTGCGGCGGGACCGGGGTGGCTCTCCGGCCCCGCGATGGCACGTGTTATTCGCCGGCCTCTGCGTCACCTTCCGTGTCGGAGTCACCGCCGCCGTTCTCGGAGTTGGTCTTTTCGATCTCGGCCACGACCCGGTCGGTCAGCTCCTCGCCCAGCGGGGCATAACCCAGCTCACCGGTCATCTCACGAGCGGATTCGTCGGTCAGGGCCCAGGTCCAGAAATCGATGATCGCGTCGGCGCTGTCCTGCTCGTAGCCGCAGGTGTAGGTGAAGATCCAGTTGGTGCCTGCGATCGGGTACCCCTGGCCACCGATGTCGTCGATGGTGAACTGGAAGTTCTCCGGTATTTCGGCTTCCTCGGAGGCTGCGATCGTGGACTCCAGGGTCGGCTCGATCGCTTCACCGTCCTCGTTGACGATGTTGGCGACGGACAGGCCCGCCTCCTGGGCGAAGGACTGGTTGACATAGCCCAGACCACCCGGGTTCTGGGTGATGCCTTGGGCGACACCGTCGTTCTGCTGGCCACCGACCAGACCGTCGGCCCAGTTCAGTTCCTTGCCCTCGCCGTACTCGTCGGCCCAGGACTCCACCTCGGTGCTCAGGTAGTGCGAGAACACGAAGGTGGTGCCGGAACTGTCCGATCGGTGGACCGGGACGATCTCGTCGCCCGGCAACTCCATGTCGGGGTTGAGTTCGGCGATGGCCGGGTCGTCGAAGGTGGTGATGTCCCGGGAGTAGATGCCCGCGATGGTCTCCGGGTCCAGGACAAGGCCGTCCAGGTCCGGGTTGTCGAAGGCGATGACGACCGCGCCGAACACGACGGGGAACTGCACGGCCCGGCAGTCCCTGGCATCGGCCGCAGCAGCCAGTTCCTCGTCGTCCAGGTACTCCTCGGAGGAGCCGAAGTCGACGGTCTGTTCGAGGAACTGTTCAACACCGGCGCCGGATCCGACGCTTTGGTAGTTGATGCTGACATCGGGTTGGACGTCGTTGGAGTAGGTGTACATCCAGTCCTGGAAGAGCGGGTCGGGGAAGCTGGCGCCGGCCCCTGTCAGGGAGGCGTTGAGGTCACCACCTCCGCCGGTGTTGTCCCCGTTGTCACCGCTGGAGCATGCCGTTGCGAGCAGGGGAATGGCTGCCAGGGCGGCAAGCTTGGAACGCCCGTTGCGCATGTCGTACTTCTCCTCGTTGAATCACCCCTGTGGGGGCTGACATAAAACGACATTAAACGGGCAGAAAGTCGCCCGGCCGTCGAAGTGGAGACGCTCCGGTGGAAGGCCGGTGAACAGCAAGTTAATGTGAAGGTACTTTGGTAATGGAAAAGTTGCTTCGGGACGCGAAGGGGCGGCAGTAGGGTTGTGCTGAAGCTGTGATGACCTGCATGTACAGTGGAATGATCCCTGTTGTTTCCATGCTTTTCGGCGGCGCAGACAACTTGCTTACGGGCTCAGTGATGGGCTTGTTCGTTCGTCTTCGAAAGAAGATCGAAGAAACGAGAAAAAAGGATTCCTCGGAGGGGATGTCGAGGATTCCTGGAACTATCGGGGTGCTTTTTCACACCCGATGAAGAACCCTTTTTCGTCGGATCGGTTACCGTTGTCGACGGTGTGCGACTTCAGCCGAAACGGCCGGAGATGTAGTCCTCGGTGCGTTGGTCGGAGGGGTTGCTGAAGATCTTCTCGGTCTTGTCGTACTCGACGAGGCTGCCGTAACGGTCGCCCGCCTCGTCGACACCGGCCGTGAAGAACGCGGTCCGGTCCGATACCCGGGCCGCCTGCTGCATGTTGTGCGTGACGATGACGATCGTGTAATCACGCGCCAGCTCATACATCAGGTCCTCGATCTTGAGGGTGGCGATCGGGTCGAGGGCCGAACAGGGTTCGTCCATCAGGATCACCTCGGGGTTGACCGCGATGGTCCGCGCGATGCACAGGCGCTGCTGCTGGCCACCCGACAGGGCGAACGCGCTTTCCTTGAGGTCGTCCTTCACCTCGTCCCACAACGCGGCCTTGGTCAGGCTTTCCTCGACCAGGTCGTCCATGTTGCCGCGAACCCCGTTGATGCGAGGGCCGTAGGCCACGTTGTCGTAGATCGACTTCGGGAACGGGTTGGCTTTTTGGAAGACCATGCCGATCCGGCGGCGCACCTCGGTCGGGTCCACATCCGGCGCGTACAGATCCTCGCCGTTGTAGGACACCTTGCCCTCGACACGAGCCCCGGGGATGAGGTCGTTCATCCGGTTGAGGGTACGCAGCACCGTGCTCTTGCCGCAGCCGGAGGGGCCGATCATCGCGGTGATCCGACGTGGACCCACCTTCAGGTTCACGTCGCGAACTGCCTTGTTGTCGCCGTAGAAGACAGACAGACCACGAACGTCGAAAACGGGGACAACCGGGTCGGGGGTCTGACTGTGATACCGGGCGGTGTGGGGAGCCACACCGCGGTCGGTGCCGTACTGGGCGGCGGTGTTGCCGGCAGGCATGAGGTCACTTCCAGGTCGGACGGTACGCGGGACCGGCCCTGTGGCGCGGTCCGATCCATGGAAGTATGCCGACATGAAGCCTTGGTGAACGGTCACCGGGGGCAAAGTGAACGTAGGTGGTGGAGTGGGAAGCTTCGGGCGGCAGCTCGTGCTTCGCGCACTCCACCGCCTGTGCGCAGGGGCTCTCACACGTATGAGGAGGCGCGCGGGCAACAGCACAAGATGCGTGCCCCACCGCCCCGGGGCCGTGGGGCATCACGGCCCCGGGGCGGTGATGCCCGTCCCCGGATCACTCCGAGGACTGTTCCTGCTCTGCGATCTGGTTGCGCACCTCTTCCATGTCCAACTCGCGGGCCTGTGTGATCAGGCTCTCGAGCGCCTCCGAGGGAAGCGCACCCGGCTCGTTGTAGATGACGGTGCGGTCACGCACGATCATCAGGGTCGGGATGGACTGGATCTTGAACTCGAAGGCCAGCTCCTGCTGGGCCTCGGTGTCCACCTTGGCGTGCACGATGTCGGTGTGGGTCTCCGAGGACTGTTCGAAGACCGGTGCGAACTGGCGGCAGGGACCGCACCAGTCCGCCCAGAAGTCGATGAGGACGAAGTCGTTGTCCTGTAGCGTTTCTGCAAAGTTTTCCTTTGTCAGATCAACGGTGGCCACGTGGTCTCCTGACGCGTTCGATCGGTTGCTCTGCGGTTACCACCCAGCGTGGAGGTTGTGACCTCCTGACAGCAAGTGGAACGGAAAACGCGCACGTCTCTCGGCCCATGGGCGTAGGAGGTGGAACAAGACCACCCCGGGGCGTCATTCCTTTGTGGCGGCGTGGTGGTGAAGGATCCGCCGGACGAATGCGGGGATGGCCAGGCCGTCGAGCTGTTCGGGGGAGAACCAGCCGATGCATGCACTTACGGAAGGGGCCGGCCTCAGGGCACTGGGACTCACACCGGGACCAGGTGGACATCATCAACACCGATCGCGTCCACATAGGCGGCGATGTCCCCGGGGTCACTCGTGAACACCACGGCACTGCGGTGCTTCGCGGCGGTCCAGGCGACGAGAGCGTCCACCGCGTCCGGGCGCTTCTTCCCGGGAAGTGCTGCCACGCCCAACATCGCACCCATGCGTCGCCAGTCGGTGACGTCCGGAGCGGAAGCGCATGCCAGGCATTCCGGCTGCCCCACGTTCGTGGACCGCAGCGCGGCAGGAGACGACCTGGCCCGGGGTACCGTGCACTCCTTCAGAACCGCACTCATGGAGTACATGGTCGCTGGGTCCGGACGCCACACTTGGGCCAGGACGGGGCCGGGAACCACCGGCCGGTGCGGGGATCGCCCAAGACCTTGATGCATCCGCACCGCTTTGGCCTTGCGCGCGGCCAGAGCCATGAGCATCCCCGTGTCGTAGATGGGCACACGAGGACTCATGCCACCTCGCCCCGGCTTTGGGGCCGGGGTTCCCCGGAACCGTGGACAAGACGCATCGCCTCGTCCACTTCACGGCTCTCACTCGCGCTCAGAGAGCCGCCATCCGCCTCATCGAGGGGCTCGTGATGCTCGGCTCGTTCTTCGGAGTCAGCGATCAGCGCGTCGATGTCCGCGAACTCCGCCTCGGCCAGGTCGGTCTCGGCCATTTGCCGGATCGCGGCGTTGACGAAGTAGGACGACACGTCCATCCCCGCCCGGTCGGCGTGTGACCTGACGCGCTCGGCCACGTCCGGTTCAAGACTGATACTGATTCTGACCTTTGCCACACCAAGATCGTAATACAGGTATTACGGCGCGTCCAGCGAACGCGCACGTCTTCCGGCCCATGGGCGTAGGAGGTGGAACAAGACCACCCCGGGGCGTCATTCCTTTGCGGTGGCGTGGTGGTGAAGGATCCGCCGGACGAATGCGGGGATGGCCAGGCCGTCGAGCTGTTCGGGGGAGAACCAACCGAGTTCTTGACCCTCGTTCAGTTCGAGGCTGCCCGCATCACCGTCCCAGTGCGCTGCGAAGAAGGTGAGGAGCTGACCCGAACCGTGCACGTCCGGGGTTCGGTACAGCTCGTCGAGGTCTGTGAGGAAGAGCCCGGCCTCTTCCCGCAGTTCACGCACGATGGTCTGCCTGGGTGTCTCACCGGGGTCACACCCTCCACCGAGCACCGACCAGTGTCCGGGCCAGACGATCCCGGGAATGTCGTCACGTAGGTGGAGCAGGTACTTCCCGTGACTGTTGGTGATGATGGCCATGGCGCCGCGCGGTCGGATGGAGGGCATCCGATCACGGTAGCGGAACGACTCCATGCGGGGGTGTTTTCCTACTGAACCTGCCTCGAATACCTGTTTGGGAGGAAAAAGCATTGGTGACTAGTGTCGAGTTCGGAGAAACTTTCGAGGTGGCGGGAAGGGGAACGAATGGGCTCCGACACGCCGGAGCATGAAACGGGAAAGGGTGAGACGCCCGTCGACTACCGTTTCACGCTCGCCAACGAACGCACCTTCTTGGCCTGGGTGCGTACGGCACTCGCATTGCTGGCCGGGGCCGTGGCGGTGTTGCACCTGTTGCCCCTCGACTGGGGCGAGGGGATTCGTACCACCGTCGGTCTGGCCCTGGCCCTTCTTGCCGCCGCCATCACCGTCTACGCTCCACTGCGCTGGTTGCATGTGCAGCGGGTCATGCGCCGTGGTCGGCCCTTACAGCTGAGTCTGCTGCCGTTGATCGTGACCGTCGCGATCGGCCTGGTGTGTCTTTTGGTGATCGTCGGGAACCTGTTGTGAGCTCTTCCGACGACCGGGGTGATTCCGGACTGCAGCCCGAGCGGACCTTGATGTCCTGGCAGCGAAGCCTGGCGCTGGTGATCGTGGTGTCCCTGCTGTACCTGCGCGGCTCCTTGCTCCCCGGAGAGGGCACTGTCCCCGAGGCACCCTTGTCGGTGCGGATCGCGGTGGCGGTTTTCCTGTTGCTGCTGTGCACGGTCCTTGGCACCCACTTGTGGACACGGTGGCGCCGTACCGGGAACGGCTCGACCGATCCCGGTACCGGGACACCGCCGCTGTCCGTGGCAAGGCCGTGGGCCATGGTGACCTTGTGCGTGGGCGTGTGCGTGATCAGCGGACTTCTGGTCCTCACGGTCCTGGTGAGTTGAACCGGCCCGGGGAAGCGTGCGCAGAGTCCCCCGGGCCCTTGTGCTCGACGAACCCGACGGCGATCCGGCGACCCGATGCCCGAGACGGCCGTCGGTCCCCACTCACACGGGTTCGGGAACCGAGTCAGCGGCGCGACGGTGATTCACGAGCGAGTCGATGATGTCGTTGAGGTCGCGGGTCGGTGCGTAACCGATGAGACCTGCGGCCAGCGAAGTGTCCGGGTAACGCCGCTGCATGTCCTCGTACCCCTCACCGTAGGCCTGCTCGTAGTCCACGTAGGTGATCGCGCTCTTGGAACCGGTCAACTCCACGACGCGGTCAGCCAGACCCTTGATGGAGATCTCTTCCTGACCGCCCAGGTTGATCGCCTGGTTGTAGGCCTTCGGCGTCTCCATCAAGCGGGTCATGGCAGGGACCACGTCATACACCGAGCCGAAGCAACGGCGTTGGGTGCCCGTGCCGTACACGGTGATGGGTTCGCCCGAAAGGGCCTGGTCCACGAACCGGGGGACGACCATGCCGTAGCGCCCCGTCTGGCGCGGGCCGACCACGTTGAAGAACCGTGTGATGACGCAAGGTACGCCGGACTCGGACCCGTGTACGTAGGCGACCAGCTCGTCGAGCCCCTTGGCGGCCGCGTACGACCATCGACTCTTGGTCGGAGCACCGTAGATACGGTCGTCGTTCTCCTTGAGTCCGTCGGCGTCGTTCTTGCCGTAGACCTCGCTGGTCGAGGCAACCAGGTACGCAACACGGTGACGGACCGCCGCCTCGACCACGTTCTCCGTACCGTGCAGGTTGATTCTCAGCGACCGCAACGGGTTGTCGACGATGTTGTAGACACCCACCGCCGCCGCGAGGTGGTAGACGATGTCGGCCTCGCAGACCAGGCTGTCGACCAGCTCCCGGTCCAAGATGTCTCCCTGGACGAAACGAAAACCGGGTTCGGACGCCAACTGTGTCAGGTTGTCGGTCGAGCCGGTGGACAGATCATCCAGCACTGTGACCTGGTGTCCCTGGGCGATCAGATGATCGCACAGGTGCGAGCCGATGAAACCGGCGCCGCCGGTGACTACAGCCTTCATGGTTTCCCTTCCACTGCGGGTGATGTGTTGTGCTGCTCTTCACGAGGGACGCTTGGATTCGGTGTTCGGGGTCAGGCCTGCCAGCGCAGGACGTGGTAGCCCTCTCCGAACGCCACACCGGCCTGCATGCCGCGAAGGACGGCGAGGCTGCGCAGCGTCGGTTTCGATCGCGTGTGCGGGTGCTCGTGGCTCTGGGAGCCGTACAGTTCCATGCCGTGAAGTTTGGCTTCCAGATCTTTTTCATCCAGTTCCACGATCAGGTGGGGAGGATCGACGGGCTCGGTCCGCCACTGGTCGGCGGCTTCCTCGTAGGCCAGCACCAGACGCGGGTGGTGGCGTAGACGTGCGTTCGACGGGCGTAGCGCGGTGTGGACGGCTTCCGCGGTGACCTGGTGGTCCTGGTTGTAGCTCGTTCTGTGGGGGGCGATGACGACGGTGGGGCGAAGGTTCGAGATCGACAGTGGGCTTTCACGTTCGATCAGCTGGTTGAGTTCCACCCTGGGCAGCGTGTCCAGCCTCAGGTGGTATTTGTCGCCGGGAAGGGCCATGTGCCAGTCGTCCCAGCGAAAGTGGTCGGAGACCCTCTTGATCTCGGTGTAGCGCTCTTGAGCGGTGGAGAAGCCTCGAGGTGATTGGTCGGCGGTGTCACCAACGGTGAGGAATTGGACGAACACCTCTGCGCCCGCGCTCTTGGCCTTGCGCATGAGGCCGCCGCAACCAAGGGTTTCGTCATCGGGATGCGGCGCGAAAACCAGGATGCGTTCCTGGGACCAGTCCGTCATCATGCCTGTTTCCGTCCTTTACCGGGTGGTGTGCGATCGTGAACCCGTACGGGTGGGGCCGGCTCACGCCTGTGGGATACGGAGGGGTCGAGGGCGCCGATGCCGGTGACCTTGTCAGTGTTGTGACCTTGCTTGTCGAAGTACGCGTAGTGAGTCCGGTCCGGCGTTGACGAGCAGGTCGATCGCGGCCATGCGGGGTACGAAGTCGGTGGAGCCACGTGAGTGTTGTGTGTACACCGGGTGTTGGAAGTTCTGCCACTCGATGTCGACGCCGTAGCGGTGCAGCGTCTTCGGCTCCAGGTAGTTCTTGGCACCGTTTCCTGAAAGCAGTGTGTTCGCGCCCGCCTTGGCGCAGATCTGAGCGAGCAGCTCGTCCTTGTGGCCAGGGAAGTCACCGAGTTCGCTGGCCCGCACCATCGGTGTGGTGATTCCGAACGCCCGCAGCAACAGGCGCGTGGTGGCGATGGACAGCTCTACAAGACTCTCCCACTCACTCTCGTACAGGTGAGTTATTTCGTCCAGATACTCGGACAAATAGGGGGTCTTGCGGTAACAGTGTTCAACAAGTGCCTTGTAGTGCTTTCTCTTCCATTTTTGTGTGTTGTCGATAGTCTTGTCCATGATGAGTTCATCGCGACTGGTTTGTTCCACCGGCACAGTGAGCAACAGAGGTTTGCCGGCACCTGCGATGTAGTTTCGGTTCTGCCATCCCCGACGTTCGAACTGGACCGTGTCGAGAACGATGTAGCGGTCGGAACGGTCGATCTTGTCGATCAGGCCGAGCCATGGCAGATAGTGTGGCTGATGCACCGCTACGGTCAGACCGGACTCGTCATTGCTGTTCACAGTGGTTGTTCGGGCCCGATCTCCGCGATGTTCGAGGCCAGGATCGGATGTGAGGGACGCAGAGTCGCCGATCACGCCGGGCGCTCTCCTTCTCTCCGTGAGTGATGTACAGGATGGTGTTTTCCCAGGAAGTCGAACTCTCTCGGTTCGCACGTGAAATATCTTCTTATGGGTACCACCTCACGCAAGCCCGTGTACACGATTTACGTGGCCTATACAGGACGCGAAGACGCGTCAACCGAACACCTGGGCAGGGCGTCAACCCTACGTCGGGTTTCCGAGTTAAAGTCGGTCCGAAACTGGGAACTTTCGGAGAGGTCCTGAAGCTGTGCGTACCGCACGTTTTATCGGTGGTGTGTTGACCGGGCTGATCGCCTTCATGGTGGCCATCGCCCTTTTTGTCTACTGGTTCGATTTCGCGACGGACATGGCCGCCGCAGCAGGTCTTGGCGCGTTCGGCTACGTCTTCCTGTGGCTGGCCTTCGGCGCCAACCTGTTGCTGTGGACGGTCATCGGTGGGCTGCGCCTGGGGGACGACTCCGTGCGTTCACTGGTTCGACGCCGAGCACTGCAGCGGCCACGGCCCGCCGTGGTGGGCAGGCACCGAGAACGCGTGCTCGTCGGCGCGGGCGCGGGAGGAGACACGCCCACCGGGGGCGGTGACGTGTTGGAACGGGTCGAGGGCGTCGATGAAGGTGGGGCAGAAGGACCCGACCCCTCGGACATCACCCTTGCGGTGATCATCCCCGCACACAACGAAGAGCAGGTCATAGCGGGTGCGATCTCCTCGTCCCTGAGTCTTTTCAACCACTGGGACATCTACGTGGTCTCGGACTCCTCGGCGGACTCCACCGCCGAGATCGCCGCCAAGACCGGGATCAACGTCCTCGAACTGCTCACCAACCGAGGCAAGGCCGGTGCCATCGAAGCGGTGATCGAGGAATTTTCCCTGACCGAAAATTACGACGGGGTCCTGATTCTGGACGCGGACACCGAACTCCACCCCGGCTACGTGGAGGGTGCCCGTAGACAGTTGGCCGATCCGGACGTGGCCGCGGTGTCCGGTTTTGTGGTGTCGGAGTGGAAACCGGACGAACGCAGCTTCGTGGGGCGGATGATCTCCGCGTACCGCGACCGCCTCTACTTCATGCTCCAATATCTCTTGCGGTTCGGGCAGACCTGGAGACGCACCAACGTCTCCTTCATCGTCCCGGGGTTTGCCAGCGTCTACCGCAGCAGCGCCTTGCGTGAGATGGACATCAACCCCGGGGGGTTGGTGATCGAGGACTTCAACATGACCTTCGAGGTGCACCACAAGCGCCTGGGTCGGGTGTCGATGAACGCCGACACCAAGGCCTACAGCCAGGACCCCTTCACCTTGAAGGACTACTACAAGCAGGTCAGCCGCTGGACCCTTGGCTTTTGGCAGACGATCCGCCGCCATCGGGTGTGGCCGAGTTCGTTCTGGGCGGCACTGTCGTTGTACATCCTCGAAGTCGTCGTGGTCTCCTTCGTACTCCTGCTGATGGCGCTCCTCGGCCTGTTCGTGGCCCTGGGTACCTACGGTGGGGACACCGTCATGGCGCTGCCGTTCTACGAGGAAGGCTTCACCGCGGTCACCGCGTTCCTGCCTTTGAGCGTGATCGCCATCGGTCTGTTCGTGCCCGACTACATCCTGACCTGTCTCATGGCGATGATCCGTGGACGGCCGTCCTACCTGCTCTACGGTTTGTTCTTCCTGCCGATCCGGTTGCTCGACGCGTTCTTGGCCCTGCGGATGATCCCTCGGGCCTGGACCACCACATCGGACGGTCGTTGGAGCAGCCCGGTACGGGCGCGGTCCTGATCGGAGCAGGTGTGAGATGCGTCGGCCACGGGGACCCCGGGCGCCCGTGGGCGCCCACGGCGCTTAGTCTCGAGGAGGGGAGTCCTGAGCCTCCTCGAGGCCGACGCGTTCCTGAAGTGGGTGAAAGTAGCGGTGGACAAAAGACGTGTGTCGTTCGCACTGTACAGAACGTTCGCGTACGTGACGGGTGTGTTCCTGCTGGCGCTGACCTTTGTGGCGATGCCCGCCAAGTACCTGGTGGGTGAGGACTCGATGTTTGCGTTGGCACCCGCGCCCCAGGGGTGGGAGCACTGGTTCGGTCCCGAGTCGCCGCTGATGTTGTTCATCGCCATGCCACACGGCTACGTGTACATGGCATACGTGCTCGTGGTGATCTGGGTGGCCCTCGACCGACGCTGGAACGCGGGGCGGACCCTGGGTGTGGCGCTCTCGGGAACCATCCCGGTCCTCGGTTTTGTCATCGAGCACCGTGTGGTCAAGCAGGAGAGGGCCGAGGAGGAGGCCGCCGCAGCGCGTCAGGAGCCCGCACCGACCGGCTGATCCCCGTCCTTCTCGCTCTTTTCCGGGGCTCCTTCCTGCCCCGAAGGCCCAGGCCCTTCTTGTGCCGAGGAGCGGGCTTCGGCCAGCTCTCTTCGCATCAGGATGATCCAGAAGACCAGGGCGGAGACACCGAAGATGCCCCACTGGAACGAGTAGCTCAGACTGCGCCAGTTCACGGTGACGCCGGTGGGTGGCTCCGGAGGCGGGATGGGGGTCAGACCCGCAGCGGCCGGGTCGTTCTCGGGCAACACGATGTACCCCTCGTAGAGGTGGTGTTCCCACTCCTGGAGGAGTACGGAGGGGGCTACGCGTTCGACCTGCCCCTCGGGCATCTCCATCGGCCGGACACCTTCCGCGGCGGTCTCGGTGGGCAGCAACCAACCGGTGGTGGTGATCTCCCCCTCCGGTGGGGCGGGAAGATCGTGATCCTTGTCCTCCGTCCAGCCACGGCTGACGGTGAGAGCCACACCTTCGTCGGTGACCAGGGGAAGGATCACGTCGAAGCCCTCGACACCGTTTCGGGTCCGGGGCACGAGCAGTTGGGCGTCGGTGTCGTAGTTTCCGGTGGCTTCGACGGCGCTGTTGGCGATCAGGTCCGGGTGCAGATACTCGCCGGGTTCGAAGTTGGCGTCGATCGGCTCGGCGTGGGAGAGGTCCTCGGCGGGGTTGGTGATGGTCTCCCGGTCCGGCTCGAAGGAGCGTGTGACTTGCCATGCGGTACCGGCCACGCACACGGCGAGCACGAGCAGTGCGGCCAGGTGGATGCCGAGCCAGCGAAGACTGAGGAGCGGTGATCTCACACGTCCAGGCTAAGTGTGGGGGGCGACCGGTCACTCATGACCCCGTGTTGGTGATCGCCGGGAGGGCTTGGTGAACGTCTACCCAGTAATGAATATTACTTTAAGTAGTTTCTGGTGACTGAGGGTTGTCATTCGGGGTGGTGGTGGGTAGTGTTTTCAATGACGCGGGATGAACGAGATCGTTCCCGCGGACAGACCTTCGAGGTCGCGGCTCCAGGGGGGAGGAGTCGTCGGCCGCTTCCCAGCGCGGGGGTCGCTTCCGTACTTTGAGGGGGGATGCGGAAGCGACCCTCGCCACCTCTTGCCGGGGGCGTTTCCACCGAACGGTGGAAGCGCCCCCGTGGCTTTTCCTCGGGCGAGGGCGTGTCGAGTCCTGGTGGGTCCGGGAAGGTGCGGACGCACCGGGTTCTTGCTCAGGTGTGGGGTCGATGCCCCTCGGACTCGCGTCGCTCACGCTCGCGGTGGGCCTCCACCCGGCTGCGATGGCGGGCCGCGTACACCCGCAGGGCCAGGTTGACCGCCTCCACCTCTGTCCTTGCCCCGGAATACCGCATGGTCTCCTGTAGGGCGTCGTCGTCGATGCCGGTACGTGTCGGGTCCACTGTGCACTCCTCGGGGCGGACGAAAGCGACTGTTGAACACCCCCATCGTCTTGCATACCAAGAGTGTTGTGCACATTACGTGCCGGTGCGACTCAGCGTGACCGACCCATCGTTTTCCCACTTCTTCGAGCACTCACCGACTACCCTGGCGGGCAGGCGACCCGGAGGAATCGATGACCGTGACTTCGCTCCAGTACCGGCTCGACGGGCCCAGGACCGCACCCGTGGTGCTTCTGGTGCCACCCTTCGGCGCCCGGATGACGGTGTGGGAACCACAGATGCCCGAACTGACCCGTAACCGGCAGGTTCTGCGCATCAACCACCGCGGGCACGGCCGGTCTCCGGCCCCTGCTGGGCCCTACAACATCGAAGAACTGGCCATGGACGTGCTGCGCCTGCTGGAGGCGCAGGGGTTGAGGCAGGTGTCGGCGGTGGGTTCCGGCTTCGGCGCGTCGCTGTTGGTGTGGATCGCGGCCAATTCACCGCACACCATCGACCGGATGGCGCTGCTGGCGGCGACACCGCGTACACCAAGTGTTCACGGTTGGGACCGTATCGCCACACGGGCGCGTGGTTCCGGTGTGGACGCGGTCACCGCCGAGGTGGTGCTTTCCTGGTTCACCCCCGACATGTACGAGGAACGTCCCGAGGTCGCGGCGCGCTTCATCGAGGATTTCGGCGACATCGATCCGGAGGGTTTTGCGTCGGTGTACGAGGCCGTGGCACAGATGGATCAGCGCCACCTTGTGTCGGTGTTGCGTTTGCCCACCCTGGTGGTGTCGGCAGCCCATGATCCGTTGTTGCCCCCGGGGCACGGTCGCCGGCTCGCCGATGGGATCTTGGATGCTCGTTTCGAGGTGGTGCACGGCGCGGCCCATCTGCTCGGGGTGGAGCGTGCCGACCGGGTCAACGAGCTGCTCGTGGAGCACCTGGCCCCGTACCCCGAAGAGTGATCGGCGCTTGCGTGGGTGTCAGATCCGGGCGGGGATGGTCGGGGAGTTGATCTCCAGCAGGTAGCCGTCGGGGTCACGGAAGTGCGCTGCGCGGATGCCCCAGGCAGTCCAGTCCCGCGGTTCCATGGCCTGCCGGGCTCCGTTCGCCACGAGTTCGGCTGCGGTTTTGTCGACGTCGTCCACCTCGAAGACCACGGCGAGTCGGTCCTGGTGGGGGAGTTCGGGGTCGGCGGTGTCGGTCTCCAGGGCCTCGGCCATCACCTCGCGCTGATTGATGGCCAGCCGGGTACCCGAGTTCACGTCGAACTCGGCGTAGCGGCTGCTTCGGTCTCCCCACAGGACAGGAAGTTCGAGCACGTCGGAGTAGAAGCCGAAGCAGGCCTCGTAGTCGTTGACGAGGAGCCGGATGTAGGTGCAGCGCATTGCAGGGTCCTCCTGTCGGTGGGCGTCGGTCGTCGGCACCATTGTCACGTTCGGACGCGCCGGATCACTGAGTATCCGTACTCGTTTCGTGCGTGTCCGGTCACGGTCACTGCCTTCCCCCTTTCCGGGCCGGTGATGGGTGACCGTGGTCCCACTCGAACCCGGAGCACTCTCTCTACTTCTTTCCGTAGCCTCTATGCTCATCAATGTAGTACATGTACTATCTAATGAAGTAGAGAGAGGATGAAGCGGAGGAGTGCTGTGATGAGCAAGACGGTGCCGGAAGGGGCCAGAGCGAGCGCCCTGGCCGCCGGAACACCCCCGGAGAACGTGCTGCGGGTCCATGGCCTGCGCATGAGTTACGGCAGCAAAGAAGTCCTGAAAGGGATCGACCTCACCGCCGGACGTGGCGAGGTGATCGCACTCCTGGGACCCAACGGGGCCGGCAAGACCACCACCCTGGAGATCCTCGAAGGTTTTCGACGCCGCTCGGCCGGCGAGGTGGACGTCCTCGGGTCCGACCCCGAACACGGTGATGAACGGTGGCGTTCCCGTTTGGGCATGGTCCTGCAGTCATGGCGCGACCACGCGGCCTGGAAGACACGC
>DXDP01000068.1 GCA_019115445.1 Candidatus Nocardiopsis merdipullorum | reverse complement strand
ACTGCAGCCCGATACCGTCCAGGGGTGCGCCCTGGTCGAGCAGATCGGCGGCCAGGTCGTAATAGACGTCGCTCTTGGCGTTGATCCCTTCGATGTTGTAGTCGTTGATGAACAGGCTCGCGGCGGGATCGGCGGCGTGGGCCATGTGCAGGGCCTCGGCGACGAAGTCCTCTCCCCATTGTTCGTGGAAGACCGAGTTTCGCCAATTGGCGTCGTCGTCGATGATTTCGTTGGCCACGTCCCAGGTGTCGATCCGACCTTCATAGCGACCCACTGTCGTGCTGATGTGATCGTCCATGACGTCCAACAGCTCCTCGGGGCCAAAGCCGCCATCTTCCACCCACGAGGGGAGCTGGCTGTGCCACACAAGGGTGTGGCCGTGGACCTGTTGGTCGTTGGCCTCGGCGAACTCCACGACGGTGTCCGCCCCGTCGAAGGAGTACTCACCCTGTTCTGGCTGAATCGACTCCCATTTGAGGGAGTTCTCGTGCGTGACGGAGTTGAACTCCGCCGCCGCGGTGTCGTGGTAGGCCTGTTCGTTCAGATGCTGCTCACTGACCGCGGTACCCATACGGAACCCGAGTTGGTCGGCCCGCTCTCGTAGGGTCTGCTGTTGGTGCGCGGTCTCGGCCGCCACGGGTGTGGCGGTGAGGCCGAACTGCCCGTGTGCTTCTGCGGTGAGCCCTGCAGCTGCCAGGCCAAGAGTCAGCGCTGTGCAGAGGGCTGTGCGACTTCGCACATGACCCGACATCGACGCTCCTTTTCAGTACGGGTTGTTGGTGGATGGATCCGGTGGAAGTCCTGGGCCGACCATCACGTCCACCGTGCGAGCGGGCCGCGATGGTCGGCCCTTCGGGGATGCGGGGTGGGCATCCGGGTGCCCACCCCGCGGCGGATCGTTACGCCCTACTCCTCGCTGTCGCCGAAGAGTTCACCGTGCAACGCCAGGGCGGTGGCCACATCGACCTGGGCCCAGAAGCGGTGGTAGGTGAACTCGGGGGCCTGGCCGCCGTCGAGGTAGGCCTCGACCTGGGCGTAGTCGGGGTCGTCGAAGTAGAACGAACGGATGGATTGGAACGTGGAGTCGGAGTTGATCTCGTCGCCGTTGGGCATCGTGCCGCTGAAGTCCTCCGGCACGTACAGCCCACCGTCCGGGGCGTCGTACGGGTCGTCGAAGCGCTCGTAGTCCTCGCGGACCTCCGGCACGGCGACACCGAGGTCGTCCTCGTTGGCCATGAGAGCGTCGATCAGGTCCTCACCGGTCTCCAGAGCGGCCTCGTCACCGGTGGCATCGGCGTAGTGCAGCAGGGTCTTGGCCAGACCCGCGGCGATACCGACGTCCTGGTCGTGGGAGACGACCGACACACTCAGGTCCGGGTTTCCGGTGGAGGTGCCGTCCCAGGTGTCGGGCTGACCGCTCCACTCCATGTCGGCCGGGACCTGGAAGTCCCCGTCGGTGCCGACGGTGGTGTTCTCCAGCGCCCACGGCACCCATTTGTCGAGGATCTCGCCCGCGCGCTCGTCATCGGTGAGCCGGTAGTACTCGGCCACGCGTTCGATGTCCCAGACCTGGAAGCCGAACCACTGGTTCGACGGGGGGTCGTGCCAGACGGGCTTTTCGTCGTAGAACATGCCGTAGAACGTGGAGACGTCCGCCGGCGGTTCGTTGTAGGCGCCCTCCCAGCTGTTGGTCGCGCCGCCTGCGATACCTCCGTCGGAGGACTGCAACCACTGGAGGAACTCCAGCTGGCGGTCGAGGCTGGTTGCCCAGTCCTCGGCCCCTGTGGGAGATTCCGGTGCCATGTCGCCCTCGCTCAGGGCATAGGCCGCCATCACGTTCTGGTAACCCTGGTGGGCGGAGGATCCGCCGATACGCCAGGCCCAGGGGTATTCTGCGCTTTCCAGTGCGCCGCCCCAGGAGTAGTACCAGGCGAGCAGGTGGTGGGAGGAGTCCTTGCCCGTTCCGGGTGAGCAAGAATCGGCACCCACGCAGTCGCCGATCTCCTTGAAGTACTTGTCGTACATGGAGTAACGCAAATAGTCGCCCATCATCGATGCGTTGGCCACGCTTTCGGAGATGGCTGACTCGTTGCCCTGTTCCGAGGCCCATTCCTGGGCGAGGTAGGCCACCTGGACGGCACGTGCGTCGGCGTCGGGGGCATTGGTGTAGCGCCACTGTTCGGAGGCCTCGGGGTCGTCCACGAACAGGTCGAGGTAGCCGTTCTCGCCGCCGTGTTCGAAGGTCTCACAGGACGGGTGCGGCACGGTCTCCCAGACCGATTCGTTGGAACCACGCTGGAAGGTGTTGATGTAGGCGGGTGTGTCGTCGCTGCCGTCCCCACAGAACCCGTAACCGTAGATGTTGTCCACGTCCAGCAGCCAGTGCATGCCGTAGATCTCATCGGTGCCGTAGGTACTGCTCAGTTCATCGGCGAGGGGGTCCTCACCGACCTCGACGTCCTCGGCCAACGGCATCGGGTAGTCACCCGGTTCGAGCGACTCGGGGATGTAGGTGGCCGGATCGGAGGGGTCGTAGGCGTCGTTGGTGGGCTGGTCCTCGGTACCGGGGATGATGAAGGTCTCCATCGATTCCCAGGCGGAGTTGAACGGCTCCCAGTCACCGGACAGACGTCCGTAGGCGGCTTCCAACCACAGGTAGTAGCTGTAGGCCTCGGAGGTGGTGGCGTGTCCGGTGTCGGGTGCCTCCACGATGAGGTTCTCGACCGAGTGGTAGGGGACCAGGAGCCCGTCGAACTCACGGAAGTATCCGCTGTCGGGGTTCTTGATCTTGTCGTACAGGTCGAGGAACTGTGTTTCGTACTGGGTCAGTTCGGGGTTGTCCGCGCGGACGGTGTCCGCAACAGGTGTGTACTGGTAATTTCCTTCTTCTTCGGCTTCTGGGCCGGTTTCTGCGTGTACGGACACGACCGTCATCGTGGTCGCCAAGAGTGCGGCACCCATGGCCGCGGGCAGGAGCCGGCGCCGTTTGTGGCGCTCGGTCGACCGATTCTCGGTCACCTCATCCTCCTCGGAAGGTGCCCTGTGTGGGGCCCGTCCGATGCCGCGGGGCGGGGCGCGGGTCGCCCGAGCCGGTGCGATCGGCTGGGGGTAGGCGCCTCGGCGGGGGCAGCGGGGGGCCGAGACAGGGTTGTTGCGGGCGTTGAGGACGTTGCTTTGTTTCCGGCCGGGGCGTGATGGGTTCCCCGGGCCGTGGGGTGAACAAGGGTTCACCCGGTCGGTCACGGTGTTTTCCGGTGTGCGTCCTGAGGAACGCCTCCTTCTTTTCGGGAGCGCTCCCATGGACGGTTCGAGAAAGTTAACACCATTGGTTTGTCCCGGCAATGGGGGCAACGAGAGAAAAGTCGGTGCACACTCATGTCCGTGCTCCGCCCCGGGGTGGGTCACCCATGCACGGACTCAGAACGGGGCTCCGCGAAAGTGGCGCAAAGCCCCACGCCACTCAGATGGTCAGATCCTTCTTCGGGGCGGGCAGGCTGGACAGCAGGGACACCACCTCGGTGGGGTCACCGCTCCAGTCCATGGCTCGGATCTGGATGATGCTTCGCCGGCCGGTCATCGCCCGGGCCAGTTCGAAGGCGCTCGCCCGCAGAGTCAGATCCGCTCCATCCCCCAAGTGCCACTCCTGCCCGGTGTCGATGGCCATCACGTGCACCGACGGCCGGTCGGTGGCCCAACCACGAGCAAGTCCGCTCAGGACGAAATCGGCCAACTGTTCGGAGTCCTCGGTCCGGGCCTTCATCCCCAGTGCACCACGCACATCGTTCTCGTGGTGCCAGACGTCCAGGGCCGGCAGGAAGTAGCGCGCGCGGGCTCGGGCGCCCATGAGTTCGAGCAGGGCCGGCACGCCCTTGGACCACTCCGTGGTGATCTCCTGGATGCTCCGTCCGGCCCGGTCGGCGACCTGGCGTGCGGTGACCTCGTCATCGACCGGGGGCCTCACAAGACCCTGAGCCACTTCGACACACAATCCGGCCATGTGGGCGTAGGTCTGGCGCACGTCCCAGTCAGGGCAGGCGGGAACGACAGTGGCAAGCTGTCTCTCGTCGAGGTCGGCGGCCAGGGCCACAAGGCGTTCCTGGCTCTGCTGATAAATACGCGCGGAATGCATCTCTTCACGATAACCAATGGGGGTCGGGGCTTCAGTGGCCCGGTGCCCATCTTGGACGCCCGGTCCGAACCTCAGCGGTGAGGGGTCCTGTGGGTGGATCCCTCCAGAAAGGGGCCCCGCCGTGGGCCGGTGACATCGCTCGGCCCCGGGCATGACTGTGAGCGAACGGGTGGGGAATGCTTTGCCGTCCTCCGCTGTTCCCATGATAGCTTCTGAGGAAGCTACTTCTATGGAAGCAGAAGTGGGAGCGGTCATGCAATTCGGAATCTTCTCTGTCAGTGACGTCACCCCGGATCCGACCACGGGGCGCACCCCCACTGAAGGGGAACGCATCAAGGCGATGGTGCGTATCGCGTTGAAGGCCGAAGAGGTCGGCCTGGACGTCTTCGCCACCGGTGAGCACCACAACCCGCCGTTCGTGGCCTCCTCACCCACCACGATGCTCGGCTACATCGCCGCGCAGACCAAAAGGATCGTGCTCTCCACGGCGACCACCCTCATCACCACGAACGATCCCGTTCGGCTGGCCGAGGAATATGCCATGCTTCAGCACCTGGCCGACGGCCGGGTGGATCTGATGATGGGGCGTGGCAACACCGGCCCCGTCTACCCCTGGTTCGGCTACGACATCCGCCAGGGCATCAATCTGGCCCTGGAGCACTACAACCTGTTGCACCGGCTCTGGCGCGAGGACGTCGTCGACTGGGAGGGCAAGTTCCGCACCCCACTGCAGGGCTTCACCTCCACCCCGCGCCCGCTCGACGACGTGCCGCCCTTTGTCTGGCACGGCTCGATCCGCAGTCCGGAGATCGCCGAGCAGGCCGCCTACTACGGCGACGGGTTCTTCCACAACAACATCTTCTGGCCGGCCACCCACACCCGTAAGCTCATCTCCCTGTACCGCCGCCGCTACGAACACTACGGTCACGGCAAGGCGGAACAGGCGATCGTCGGGCTCGGCGGCCAGGTCTTCATGCGCAAGAACTCCCAGGACGCCGTCAAGGAGTTCCGTCCCTACTTCGACAACGCACCGGTCTACGGCGGTGGTCCCTCCCTGGAGGAGTTCACCCGCGAGACCCCGCTGACCGTCGGCAGCCCGCAGGAGGTCATCGACCGTACCCTCGGCTTCCGGGAGATGTTCGGCGACTACCAACGCCAGCTGTTCCTGATGGACCACGCCGGCCTGCCGCTCAAGACCGTGTTGGAGCAGCTCGACATCCTCGGTGAGGAGGTCGTGCCCGTGCTCCGCAAGGAGTTCGCCGCCAAGAAACCCGCCCACGTACCCGACGCGCCCACCCACGCCTTGCGCGTGGCCGCGAAGAAGGCCACCGGGAAGCAGAAGGAGCAGGAATGAGCACACGCAACCTCGTCGCAGTCAGCGCGGGGATGAGCACCCCGTCCTCGACCCGGCTGTTGACCGACCGCCTGACCAAGGCCACCGAAAAGGCTCTCTCCGAATACGGTGAGCAGGTGCAGACCCGTGTGGTGGAGCTACGCGAGCTGGCCCACGACGTCATGAACGCCATGACCACCCGTGTGCCCACCGGTGAATTGCGCGGCGTGCTCGAGGACCTCGGCGCCGCCGACGGCCTCATCGCCGTCACGCCGGTCTTCAACGCCTCCTACAGCGGATTGTTCAAGTCCTTCTTCGACATCGTCGAACCCGAGGACCTGGACGGTATGCCGGTCATCGCCGGTGCCACCGGGGGCAGCCCGCGCCACTCCCTGGTGCTGGAGCACGCCCTGCGACCCATGTTCTCCTACACCCGCTCGGTGGTCGTGCCCACCGGTGTGTACGCGGCTTCGGAGGACTGGGGCTCGGGTGAGAGCGGCGGCCGGGAACTGGGCGAGCGGATCGACCGTGCAGCACGCCGGCTCGCGATGCTGGTCACCGAAAGCACACCTCGTGGTGCCGATCCCTTCGAGGAACCCACGTCCTTCGCCGACATGATGTCGGGTCTGGGTCGGTGAGGTGTTGCTTTGAAAGTGTCGGGCACGCAACTTTTTCGGTGACCGGCCGCGGGAAGGGCGTGGCCGGGGTCCGAGTACGCGCACATCCGCGGGTCGGGCCCTGCTGCCCAACACCTGGGT
>DXDP01000067.1 GCA_019115445.1 Candidatus Nocardiopsis merdipullorum | reverse complement strand
CTCCGCGAAGGTCTCGTCGATGTCGTCCGTGCCACGTTCCAACAGGGCCAGCCCCGCGGCGGACAGCCCCAGGTGACCGGTGCAGGCGACCACGTCACCGGGCCGAGCACCGTCACGACGGACCGGCTCTGCTCCTTGGAGATCCCCCAGGGCGGTGACCGCGATCGTGAGTACGTCCGAAGCCACCATGTCCCCACCCACCACGGTGCCACCGGCGATCGCGCACTCCGCCGCGACCCCGGCGGTGAACTCGTCCGCCCACCCCACCGGTAGGTCCGGTGGTGCGGCGAAGCCGATCAACAACGCCGTGGGCCGGGCGCCCATCGCCACGACGTCCGCGAAGTTCTGGGCGACCGCGCGATGACCGACGTCCCTGGCGCTGGACCAGTCCCGTCGGAAATGGCGCCCCTCCACCAGCAGGTCCGTGGTGGCCACCGTCCGACCGTCCGGCGCGGCCGTGACCGCCGCGTCGTCGCCCGGTCCGAGGATCACGTCGTTGGTCAGGGGGAATTGGTCCGTCACACGGGTGATCAGAGCGAACTCGCCAAGTTCTCCGATGGTGTTCTGCACAATGCTCAGGGTACGGTCACGCTCCAGTGTGTGTGAGCGATGCGCGCGTGGAGGGTATCTGTCCCAGTGACCGATGAAGCGTTCCGACGTCGTGCGCTGCTCGTACACCACTCAACGGTGATTCGGCCGGAAGCCACTCGACCTCACTACCGGTCACGACGGAGGAGAATTTCCAGGGGAAGGGTGAGGAACGTATGGTGCAGGCATATGTCTTGGTCCAGACCGACGTGGGGCAAAGACCTCGGGTGACACAGCAGGTGCGTGACATCTCGGGGGTGGAGACGGCCGCCGACGTCACCGGCCCCTACGACATCGTGGTCCGGGCCGAGGCCGAGGACATGGATGCTCTGAGCTCCCTGGTGGTGGCCCGGATTCAACGTCTGGACGGTATCGCCCGTACTCTGACTTGTCCGATCGTGACCATCTGAGCGGGCTCTTGCGGGCGGGCCCACGGGCCTTGACACGGGTTCCGGAAGAGCGGGGTTGCTGACTGTGCTGAAGCGAGGTTTCGGGACGGCTCTGGTCGTGCTCCTGGTGGCGGCGGGCTGTGGGCAGCAAACGGTTCGGATGACCCCACCGGAGGCGGACGCAAGCACCACCGAGGTCTGTTCGGACCTTGTCTCCGCACTGCCGGACACCCTGATGGATGCCGACCGGGCCCCGGTCGAGCCCGACACCGAGACCATGGCGGCCTGGGGAGATCCGCCCATCGGGCTGCGCTGTGGGGTCCCGCAACCTTCGGAGTTGTCCGCCTATTCCTATCTGAGTCGGATCAACGGTGTCGACTGGCTGCCCCAGCCCGAGGACGAACCCACCATGTACACCGCGGTCGGGCGTACCGCTTACGTGGAGGTGCAGGTGCCGCCGAGCTACGGCCCACCTGCCGCCGCGCTCAGCACCGTGAGCGTGCTCGTCGACGAGCACGTCCCACCGCTTCCCGACGGCATGCTCTGACACGGTCCGTTCCCTGGGGGTGTGCTCAAGAGCACGCCCCCCATTTTTTTGAATATCCGCAGGTCAGAGCGCCCGCCGAAGGTGCTGGACCGCCACGTGCCGGGGGTCACGTATGCCACGACAGGATGTAGGACTACAGTTTGTAGTACTACGTTTGGTCGGCAGTTGAGAGGCGACTATGGAAGCTCTGGACCTTGCGAGGTGGCAGTTCGGGATCACCACGATCTACCACTTCCTGTTCGTCCCCCTGACGATCGGGCTGTCGTTCATCGTGGCCGTGCTGCAAACCTTCTGGTATCGCACCGGAAAGCACGAGTACCTCCAGGCCACCCAGTTCTTCGGAAAGCTGTTCCTGATCAACTTCGCCATGGGCGTGGTCACCGGCATCGTGCAGGAATTCCAGTTCGGCATGAACTGGAGCGAGTACTCACGATTCGTGGGCGATGTGTTCGGCGCCCCGCTCGCGATGGAGGCCCTCCTCGCGTTCTTCCTCGAGTCGACCTTCATCGGCCTGTGGATCTTCGGCTGGCACCGTCTGCCCCGGGGCGTGCACCTGGCCTGCATCTGGCTCGTGGCCGTCGGAACGAACCTGTCCGCGTACTTCATCCTCGCGGCCAACGCCTGGATGCGTAACCCGGTCGGCCACCACATCAACGAGGAGACCGGACGCGCCGAACTCAACGACATCTGGGCCGTGCTCGGCAACGACCAGGCCTGGTCCACGTACATGCACACGGTCGCGGCCGCGTTCGTGACCGCCGGGTTGTTCGTGGTCGCGGTCAGCGCCTACAAGCTCTGGCGCAACATACGTCACAACGACACCGGAGAGGCCGGGGTGACCCCACCCGCGCGTGAACGTTCCCTGTTCCACGGCGCGCTCCGCGTCGGCCTGGTCGTCACCTTCATCGCCGGGGCCCTCACCACCTTCTCCGGGGACCACCAGGCCAAACTCGCCGCCGAGTACGAACCCATGAAGCTCGCCGCCGCCGAAGCCCTGTGGGAGACCGAGGAGGGTGCCGCCTTCTCCACGTTCGCCGTCGGCGACGTCGACGAGGGCTACAACCCCATCGACGTCACCGTCCCCAACGTGCTCAGCTTCCTTGCCACCGGGCACTTCGACGGTGAGGTCCACGGGATGAACAACCTCCAGGAGGCCTACGAGGAGTACTACGGCCCCGGTGACTACATCCCCAACGTGTTCGTCGTCTACTGGTCGTTCCGGCTCATGATGGGCCTTGGCCTGTTCGGTGTCGCCGTCTCCGTGGTCGGTCTCCACCTGACGCGGAACAAGGAGCGTCTGCCTCGCTCCCGGTGGTTCTACTACGCCGCGATACTCGCCCTGCCCGCGGCCCTGGCGGCCAACATCTTCGGGTGGCTCCTCACCGAGATGGGCCGCCAACCCTGGACCGTGCACGGTGAACTGCTCACCGCCGCGAGCGTGTCCCCCGGGGTCGACCTCGGGACGGTCGCGATGAGCCTTGCGTTCTTCACCGCCGTGTACGGGGGGCTGTTCGTCGTCGAGGTCGGTCTGCTCTGGAAGTACATCAAGGCAGGTCCCTCTCAGATCGTCCCCGACCTGGAGGACGACGAGGACGAGTCCCAGATCCCGCACTTCAGTTACTGAAGGAGAGTCCCGACCATGGAACTGGCAGTCATCTGGTTCATCGCCATCGCGATCCTGTGGATCGGCTACTTCGTCCTGGAGGGCTTCGATTTCGGTGTCGGTGTGCTCCTGCCCTTCATGGGCGAGCGTGACTCCGTCGACCGCAGAGTCGCCATCAACTCCATCGGCCCGGTCTGGGACGCCAACGAGGTGTGGATGATCACCGCCGTCGGTGCCATGCTCGCGGCGTTTCCCGCCTGGTACGCGTCCATGTTCAGCGGGTTCTACGTACCGGTGTTCCTGGTCCTGATCGCACTGATCGTGCGCGGGGTGGCCTTCGAGTACCGCCACAATCGGGACAGCGCCCGGTGGCGTCTTTGGTGGGACAGGGCGATCTTCTTCGGCAGTGTCGTCCCCGCCTTCCTGTGGGGGCTGGTCTTTGCCAACCTCGTCCGGGGCGTGGCCATGGGTTCCGACCACATCGTCACCGCGTCCTTGCTCGATCTGTTCAACCCCTACGCCCTGTTGGGGGGGTTGACGACCCTGTCCCTGTTCACCTTGCACGGCGCCGTCTTCCTCACCCTCAAGACCGACGGACCGGTACGGGTCCGTGCGCGCAGGGCCGCGCTGAGGAGTGCCTACGTCACCGTTCCCTTGGGTGCCGTGTTCTTCCTGTGGACCCAGTACGCGCACGGCGACCTGTGGACCCTGCCTCTTGTCCTGGTCGCCGGCGGTTTCCTGGCGGGTGGGGTCGCGGCCGCCTGGAAGCGGTACGAGGGGTGGGCCTTTGCGTTGACCGCGCTGACCGTTCTCACCGCGACCACGGCCTTGCTCGTGTCCCTGTTCCCGCACGTGCTGCCTTCCACCACCGATCCCGCCTTCGGCCTCACCGTGTACAACGCTTCCTCCGCCGACTACACACTCACCGTGATGACGTGGGTCGCCGTGGCCTTCCTGCCGTTGGTGCTGGGCTACCAGGCGTGGAGCTACTGGGTGTTCCGCAAGCGCATCACGGGCGCGACCATCACCGGGGAACCGGAGGAGGACCGAGCCGCAGCATGAAATTCACGGCCCGGGAATGTTCCGGGCCGCCCACACGTCCGGACATGGACATCGATGATCCCGAGGTTCTTCACGTATGAAACCCCTCGATCCACGCCTGGTCCGTGTGGCCGGCGCCGTCCGGCTCCACCTGGGCGTCTCCGTGGTCAGCGGAGTGCTGGTCACCTGCCTGATCCTGCTGCAGTCCTGGTTGCTGGCCCACACCATCTCCGGCGCCTGGGGTGGGGCCGGCATGGACACCCTCGGCCCGGCCATCGGCGCGGTGGTGGCCGTGGCCGTGGCCCGCGCCCTGCTCTCGTACGCCGCGGAGACTTCTGCGCTGTACAGTGCCGCCCGCACCAAGTCCCAGCTGCGCCGCCGCCTGGTCGCGCACGTGACCGGTGGTCCCGGCCGGGTGTGGACCGCCGAGCACGACGGGCAGGGTTCTCCCCGGGCCGGGGAGCTGGTCACCCTGGCCACTCGTGGTCTGGATGCCCTCGACGACTACTTCGCCCGTTACCTGCCGCAGCTGGTCCTGTCGGTGATCGTGCCGATGGCGGTGCTCACGGTCGTGTTCTGGGCGGACTGGATCTCCGGGATCGTCATCATCGTGACGTTGCCGCTCGTTCCGATCTTCATGGCCCTGATCGGGATGTACACCCAGGAACGTACCGACCGGCAGTGGAAGCTGCTCAGCCGTCTTGGTGGTCACTTCCTCGACGTGGTGGAGGGGCTGCCCACGCTGGCGTTGTTCCGGCGGGCCAAGGCGCAGGCGGCCATCATCCGCAAGGTCGGGGACGAACACCGCAGCGCGACCATGGGGACGCTGCGGGTCGCTTTCTTGTCGGCTTTCGCATTGGAGCTGCTGTCGACGCTTGCGGTGGCGCTGGTGGCGGTGGAGGTGGGGCTGCGGCTCCTGGGTGGCCACATGGATTATCAGACGGCGTTGCTCGTACTGATCCTGGCGCCCGAGGCCTATCTGCCGTTGCGTGAGGTGGGGGCCCGTTTCCACGCCAGTATGGAAGGGGTTTCCGCCGCCGATCAGGTCTTTGCCGAGCTGGATCGTGAACGCGGTGTCGAGGAGCGTTCCAGGGCCACGGCCAGGACCGGTGTCCCACCCCGGCAGTCCCGTGGTGATCTGCGTTTGGAAGGGGTGGGGTTGACCTATCCGGGGCGACGACGTCCGGCCCTTGCCGATCTGGACCTGACCGTGCACGCCGGGGAACACATCTTGCTGACCGGGCCCAGCGGTGCGGGCAAGAGCACGCTGTTGTCCCTGTTGCTGCGGTTCAACGCACCCACGGAGGGTCGGATCACCGTGCGTGCCCCCGGTGGGGAGTGGACAGCGCTGACGGATGTGTCCGTAGACGACTGGCGGCTCGGCATCGCCTGGGTGCCGCAGCACCCCTACCTGTTCGACCTGTCGGTGGCCGACAACATCCGCCTGGGCACCCCGGAGGCCTCCTTCGAGCAGGTTCGCGAGGCGGCCCGGCTCGCGGAGGCCGACGAGTTCATCACGGCGCTCCCCGACGGCTACCACACCCGGTTGGGGGAACGTGGCACCCGGCTGTCGGCGGGCCAACGTCAACGTGTGGCCCTGGCACGGGCGTTGTGCCGGGACGCACCGCTGGTGTTGCTGGACGAGCCGACGGCCCATCTGGACCCGGAGAACGCGGCGGTGGTGCGTACCGCCGTCACCCGGCTCCTGGCCGGGCGTACCGCCGTCATCGCCGCCCACGACACCGGGTGGCTCCGGTCCGCGGTCGGTGACACCTTGCGTGAGGTGGTCCTGCACGCCCCGGAGATCGAGGAAGGGAGCCTGTCCCGTTGAGTTTCGAAAACACCGACGTCGCCGGGGAGGTTCCCGAGCGGGAGCGTCGTCGTCACCCCTTGCTGAGG
>DXDP01000066.1 GCA_019115445.1 Candidatus Nocardiopsis merdipullorum | reverse complement strand
TACCGGGATCAGGGCGTGTACCAGGGCGGTACCCAGGCGGCCCTGGGCGACGGCCCCGGTGGCCACGGGCAACAGGGCATAGGTGGCGGCCAACCACAGCCGTGCGGGGACGTAACGCAGGACCTCGCGGGCCAGCAGATGGGCGGTCCACCCGGCCAGTGGCACGCAGCCCAACAACAGCAAGGTGACGGCCAACCACGGCTTGCCGAAGGTGATGGTGGACAACAGAGCCAGGAACCCGACGTAGGTGGGGACGGGACTGTCCGAGCCGATCCCACTGTCGGGGTACGAGGCCAGGTACAGCGACCACAGGTCGCCTGCGTTGCCCGCGACGGGAGGAAGTGCACCACCCGCGAGAAGATCACCGAAGAGCAGTGAGCGTTCGGCCACGAGCGTGACCACGACCAGGGAGAGAACCAACAACACACCCGGTCGAAGGAGGACCCGGCGGACGAAGCTGGTGTCGTCGGCGAGCGCCTCGTCCTCGTCCTCGGGGCCGGGTGGGGCGGTGACCGCCTGGTGACGTCCCGGGGTGTTTCGGACCGGTTCTCCCGACAGGATGCCGGTCACGGCGTCGGCGAACTGGCGCAACGCGATCCCGCGTGCGAGGAACGGGCGGATGGCACTGTACGTGCGTCTGCGGTCCCGTCTACGTCGGAACCGGGCACGGATCAGTTTGTCCGGCCTCAGGTAGACCAGGACGATCGCGGCAGCCTCGTCGAGGGCATTGGCCGGCTGCTTGATGAGCAGGTACATCAACACTCGTAGCCACGAGGCCACGGAGTTGCGCAGCAGTGCCGTCACCATGCCGCCGAACGGCAGATTGGCCAACAGCACGAACACCGCATGGCGTCGGTCGACCCTGCGCGGATGGTTGCGTGTTGCGCTGATCGGGCGCCGCCTGCGCGAGGAGGCCTCCGCGTGGTGGGCGACGGCGTCGGTGACCAGCAACACGCGCAGTCCGGCGCCACCCACACGCCAACAGAAATCGATGTCGTCGCGAAACAGCGGCAAGGAAGGGTCGAAGCCACCGAGGCGGTCCCACACGTCACGCCGAATGAGCATGCCCGCGCTGGAGACCGCAAGGACATGCCTGTTCCCGTCGTGTTGGCCGTGGTCGAACTCACGCTGTTCCAGACCGGTCTCACGGCGTCCCGCTCCGTCGATGGTCACACCGACCTCGACGAGCAGGCGGCGGTCGAACCAGTCGCGGAGCTTGGGTCCCAGGACCGCTGCGCGCGGATCCTTGTCTGCCGCCCTCAACAGTTGGGCGAGGGCGTCCGTCTCAGGGGCGAAGTCGTCGTGGATCAGCCAGAGCCACTCCGTGGTCTCTTCATGGTCCGTGCCGGCCACGGGGGTGGACGAGCGAGGCAGTTCGAGGGCAGCACGCACCGCGTCCCCGTACCCGGTGTTGGCGGGCAGCGCCACGATCGCTTCCGTGGGCAGGTGATCGGCGAGGATGTCCGCGCTGTTGTCGGTACTGCCGGTGTCGGCGGCCACGACTCGCTGCAAGGGGCAGGTCTGCCCTCGAAGTGCCGACAACGTCTTGGGCAGCCAGCGGGCCCCGTCGTGGGACACGATGACAGCAGTGACGACGTGGTGATCAAAATCCTGGTCAAGCACGGATGCGGTGGGTCTCTTCCGGAAAGGGGAGGGCCTGCGAGCCCGTCGCGAGAGGCGAAACATCACGATACGCCACTCAGAACCACTGCGTGTCTATTCGGCCGGGGAGTCCGTGCTCGTCATTGGCCGAGCATTCCGAACCGACAGAGCACCATGCACAATCCACACTTCATGCCCGAAGAGCAATAAAAGCGAAAAAAGCGCGCCCGGGCTCACTGCCCGGGCGCGCAACTCAACCGTGCCGGCTAGAGCATGTCCGCGATAAAGTCGAAATCTCCTCCCGCGGCTTTCTTCAGCCTCCGGCGCTCTCGTTCGGAGAGTCCCCCCCAGATACCGAAGCGTTCATCATGCTCCAGCGCATACTCCAGGCACTCCGCTCGTACCTCGCACGACTGGCAGACCTTCTTCGCCTCCCGTGTCGAGCCGCCCTTCTCGGGAAAGAACGCCTCCGGGTCGGTCTGCGCGCACAGGGCACGTTCCTGCCAGCCCAGATCTTCGTCCGAGCCGTGCGCCAGCGGGATCACCTCGCTCATGCGCACCTCCTGTTGCCCCCCATAGATGTCCCCGGCCCTTTCTTCCCCCCGGGCCGGGTGGAATCCCACCTTGAAATTACACGCGGTCGCTCACTGTGCATCAAGCGCCCCACGTGGTAATCCACTGAATATCACGTAACGAACTGATGTCGACAGCCCCGTGATGTTCGTTCTGCGGATCACCACGCAATTCACGACCTTCCAAGGCGGCGGAAGTGCGAATCCCCTGTGGCGAGGTCAGCGGTTGTCGTCACCTCCGTGCCAACTCTGCTGACCACCGGTTCCGTACTGTCCTTGCTGGTCAGAGCTGCTGTAGCCGGCATCGGAGCCGTACTGGCCCCCGTAAGCCGAACCGCCCTGTCCGGACGTGTCAGTACCAGCGTTCTCACCGGAGTTAAAGAATGGGTCAACTCCGCTGCCGGAAGGTGTGTCCGCTGCCTGCTGCTCGGTGCCCTGGTACCAGCCGTACTGAATGGCGTCCTGCGCGGCCTGCTCACCAGTGGTGGTCTGTGGGAACTGCTCGGTACTTTGCGGCGCGTACTGGGAAGGGTCGTAACCCTGTTGGCCATAGGCCGAGGCATCATAGCCCTGCTGACCATAGGCCGAGGCATCATAGGCCTGCTGAGCACCAGTGCCATACGCCTGCTGCTGAGCAGCCACATCCTGCCCATAGCCCTGCTGACCATAAGCCGAGGCATCATAGCCCTGCTGAGCACCCTGACCGGTGGTCTGCGGGTAACCCGCGCCGGCGAAGGCCTGCTGGGCACCGGTTGCCTGTGGGAACTGCTGCGGGTTGTACTGACCTGCCTGCGGAGTCGGCCGCGGCACCAGGTTCGGGTCCCCGAAAGCCTTCAACAGGAAGAACCCGAACAACCCGAGAACGGCACCGTGGGCAACCGTGGAGAGGAAACCGGAGAAGCCGTTGGCGATCTCGTGGGCGTTGTCCACAAAGACGGTGATCAGGTTGATCAGCACGAACAACAGTCCGACACCGACCATGATCATCGCGGCCACGACCACCGGCAGAGCGGAGGGTCGAGAGCGCTCACTCGTCAGCACCAGGGCCACCGCACCAATCAGCAGGAGGATGACCTCGGCGCCGAAGAAGCGCCCACCGGCAGATGCCATTCCCCCGGGGAAAGAGCCGGACAGGCCACTCGACATGGCGATGAGGCTGATCAGTCCCGAGAGCATCAAAGCGCCGACCGCCCCGACCATGACCCAGGCCGCGGGAAGGCGCAAGCGATCTAGTGTTTCGTTCTTCAAGAGAGGTTCCCCTCTGCTGCTTCTTCGCCGTCGCGTCTGTGAAGCTTGGCATATCGTCAGGTTGTCGAGTGAATCGGCCATACCCGGCAGAGCAATGGGGGCGCCGGGTACAAAGGGCCAAGAGATGAGATACCGACCGTTGCCTCGAGGTTCTCGAACCTCAGGTACCGAAACGGTCACACTCGGATGTCGTCCCATCGTGGGGCAGACGGTCCATACTCGCCCCCAGCCTGCCAGACTTGGACGCATGCGGATAGTCGTACCGGCCGGTGGTATCGGCGGAGCACGATTCCTGAGGGGACTCAAAGCCACTCTGGGGATCGACTCCTCGGACGCCGAAGGGCAGAGCACAGGCAATTCCATCACAGTCATCGGTAACACCGGTGATGACATCACTCTCTTCGGGCTCCGGATCTGTCCGGATCTGGACACGGTGATGTACACCCTGGGCGGAGGGATCGACGAGGAACGGGGCTGGGGCAGAAGCGACGAAACCTTCACGGTCAAGGAAGAGCTCGCCGCCTATGGGATGAAACCCACATGGTTCGGGCTCGGTGATCGTGACACCGCCACCCACATCGTGCGCGCGCAGATGCTCGCCGCGGGGTTCCCCCTGTCCACGGTCACCGAGGCTCTGTGTGACCGTTGGCAGCCGGGTGTGCGCCTGCTGCCGATGACCGACGACCAGGTCGAGACGCACGTGATCGTCGACGACGGCGAAGGGCGTCGAGCCATCCACTTCCAGGAATGGTGGATCCGTCACCGAGCCGCCCTGCCCGCGAAGCAGTTCGTCGGTGTGGGGGCCGACTCCGCCGAACCCGCTCCCGGGGTGCTCACCGCGATCGCCGAGGCGGACGTGGTCGTCCTGCCCCCGTCGAACCCGGTGGTGAGCGTCGGATCGATCTTCACCGTCCCCGGCATCCGTGAGGCCATGCTCGAAAAGACCGTCGTGGGGGTCTCTCCCATCATCGGCGGCGCCCCGGTACGCGGTATGGCCGACGCCTGCCTGTCGGCCATCGGTGTCGAGACGAGCGCCGCCGCGGTCGCCGAGCACCTGGGTTCGGACCTGCTCGACGGCTGGCTCGTCGACGAGATCGACTCCGATGTGGAGGTGGAGGGGATCGAGGTCCGCTCCCGCCCCCTGTACATGAGTGATCCGCAAACCACCGAGGCCCTGGCACGGGCCGCCGTGGACCTGGCCGTGGAACTGTCCGGAGAAAACACATGAGCACCGAAATACGTGTCCGCGGTCTGGAAGGTCTGCCCGAGGTACGCGAAGGCGACGACCTGGCCGCGCTGATCGCCGATGCCGTACACACCTTCGATCCTCCTCTGGCCGATGGGGACGTACTCGTGGTCACGTCCAAGATCATCAGCAAGGCCGAGGGGAGGTCGCTGCGTACCGACCGTGACGAGGCCATCGACGCCGAGACGGTGCGCGTGGTCGCCCGTGCGGGCAAGACCCGAATCGTCCAGACCCGGCAGGGGCTGGTCATGGCGGCCGCCGGGGTGGATGCCTCCAACGTCGAACCGGGGACCGTGCTCCTTCTTCCGGAGGACTCCGACGCCTCCGCGCGCACGCTGCGTGCGCAGTTGCGTGCACGCCTCGGAGTGAACGTCGGGGTCGTGGTCTCCGACACCTTCGGTCGTCCTTGGCGTATCGGTCAGACCGACGTGGCCATCGGTGTTGCCGGGTTGCCCGCGCTCGAGGACCTGCGAGGCACCCCCGACACCCACGGCCAGATCATGGAGGCGACCGTCAATGCGCTCGCCGACGAGGTCGCGAGCGCAGGTGAGCTGGTCAAGGGCAAGACCGCCGGCGTACCCGTGGCCGTGATCTCGGGGCTTGCGCACCTGGTCACCGAGGAGGACGGTCCGGGCGCGGCCGCACTCGTACGTCCGGCCGACGACGACCTGTTCCGGTACGGGTCGCGGGATGTGGTCCCGGCCCGACGCACCGTGCGTTCCTTCACCGACGATCCGGTGGATCCGGCGCTGGTCCGCAGAGCGGTGGCCAGTGCGGTGACCGCTCCCGCCCCGCACCACACCACCCCTTGGCGGTTCGTGCTGGTGGAGTCTTCCGAGACCAAGAAACGGCTGCTCGACGAGATGTTGCAGGCCTGGATCACGGACCTGCGGGGGGACGGGTTCACCGAGGAACAGATCGAGCGACGCACCAGGCGCGGGGACGTGCTGCGGCAAGCACCGTACTTGGTCGTGCCGTTCCTGGTGGCCGATGGTTCTCATCCCTATCCCGACGACCGGCGCGCCGATGCCGAACGGACCATGTTCCACGTCGCGATGGGTGCCGGGGTGCAGAATTTCCTGGTGGCCCTGGCCATGGAGGGTTTGGGGTCGGCGTGGATCTCCTCGACCATGTTCTGCCCGGACGTGGTTCGTGAAGTTCTGGAGCTTTCCGCGGATTGGCAGCCGATGGGGTCGGTGGCCGTCGGACACGCCGCCGAGCCACCCCGCGATCGTCCGCCCCGTGATCCGGAGGATTTCGTCGTGGTTCGCTGACCGGAGACATCGCCGCGGGGGTCTTGGTGTGGCTCCCCCGGAAGGATCCGACGTGGCCGAGCAGGCTGCCTTCACGCCGTGGTGCGCAAGTGCGTGCCACGGCGTCGTTCTGGGTTCGGTTCCGCTCCGAAGGGTCCGCACAACGCGGCACAAGGGGTCTGCTCGGATGCGGGGAGCGTCGTGCCCAAAAAACTGCAAACCAACTTTACTATTCCTGTTGACGCGACGGGACAACAACTCTAAGGTTTCTTAACAATTAACGGCTCTTCCTGAGCCCCTTCGTCTCCCGCTCGACGAAAGGAAATACCCCCTCATGTCCTTCACGCGTCACAGCCGCAAGGCCACGCGCCGCTCCGGACTCGCCGTGACCGGCGCACTCGCGCTCCTGTCCACAGGCGCCCTCGTCGGTGCCCTCCAGTCCACCCCCGACGCCCGGGCCGAGGTCGTCCCCGACGCACAAACCCAGCAGGACGGCCAGTGGCTCACCGGTTACTGGCACAACTTCGACAACGGCTCCACAGTCATGCCACTGGCAGACGTCCCGAGCGAGTACAACCTGATCGCCGTCGCCTTCGCCGACAACCACCCGGAACTTCCGGGCGGGATCACCTTCGACCTGGCCTCCGACGAACTCGACGGCTACACCGAACAAGAGTTCCGTGACGACATCGCCGCGATCCAGGAGGAGGGCCGCAAGGTCATCATCTCCGTCGGCGGCGAAGTCGGCCACGTCGACGTCACCAACCCCACCGAGGCCGACAACTTCGCCGAGACCACCCACGAACTCATGGAGGACTACGGCTTCGACGGCGTCGACATCGACCTGGAACACGGCATCGACGCCGAGCACATGAGTCAGGCACTGCACGACCTGAGTGACCGGGCCGACTCCGCACCGATCATCACGATGGCACCCCAGACCATCGACTTCCAGGGGCCGGAGTACGGGTACTACCAACTGGCCGAAAACATCTCCGACATCCTCACCATCGTGAACATGCAGTACTACAACTCCGGTTCGATGCTGGGATGCGACGGTCAGGTGTACGAACAGGGCACCTCCGACTTCGTGGCCGCTCTCGCCTGTATCCAGCTGGAGATGGGCCTGGACCCGGGCCAGGTCGGCCTCGGCCTGCCCGCCACACCGTCCGCCGCGGGCGGTGGCCACCTGGCACCCGGCGGGATCATCGATGCTCTGGACTGCCTCGAGGAAGGAACCAACTGCGGTTCCTTCTCCCCCGAGTCCGCCTACGGTCCGATCGGCGGCGTCATGACTTGGTCGATCAACTGGGACGCGACCAACGGCCACGACTTCGCCAACACCATCTCGGCACGCCTGGGCGCCGGCCCCGGTAACGGTGGCGAGCCCACCGAGGAACCGACCGAGGAGCCCGACGACTGCACCGCTTCGCCTTGGTCGGCCGAGACCGCCTACAACGACGGCGACGTGGTCTCCCACGAGGGCGCGGAGTACAGCGCCCAATGGTGGACCCAGGGCGAGGAGCCCGGAACCACCGGCGAATGGGGTGCCTGGGAGCTCATCGGCGCCTGCTGAACCGAAGTCGCGTGAAGAGGGGTCCGCGTCCCTTCCCCGCCACACGCGGCTCTCCGGCGGCCCGTCGACCACTCCCCCAGTGACGGGCCGCCGCCCCTTCCGCACCTCTCATACGTGCACCACCGTGAGGGTGGGATCGAGCTTGGTGATGTTGTCAGGGTCGGACGTGAACACCGTCGCATTCAAGTCACCCGCGAGAACGGCCACATGGCCGTCGATGAAACCGTTCCTACCTGCGATTTCATCTCGTCGAGGGCTT
>DXDP01000065.1 GCA_019115445.1 Candidatus Nocardiopsis merdipullorum | reverse complement strand
CTCGTGGTGGCGGACCCCGTCGATGTCGTAACCCACGCACACGGGGATGTGCTCGCGACCGGTGAGCACGTCCAGTTTGGTGAGGAAGAAGTCGGTGATGCCGTTGATACGTGTCGCATAACGGGCGATGGGTGCGTCGAACCAACCGCAGCGGCGGTCACGGCCGGTGGTGACCCCGTACTCGCCACCGTGACTGCGCAACCACTCGCCTTCCTCGTCGAGCAGTTCGGTCGGGAACGGGCCGGAACCCACACGGGTGGTGTAGGCCTTGAGGATTCCGATGACCTTCGTGATGCGTGTGGGGCCCAACCCGGCGCCCGCGGCGGCTCCGCCCGCGGTGGGTGAGGAAGAGGTCACGAACGGGTAGGTGCCGTGGTCGATGTCCAAAAGGGTGCCCTGCGACCCCTCCAGGTAGACGGTCCTGCCCTCGTCCAGTGCCTTGTTCAGGATCAGTGAGGTGTCGGCGACGTGGGGGCGCAGGACCTCTGCGTAGCCCAGGTATTCCTCGAAGATCGGCTCGACCTCGAGGGAGCGACGGTTGTAGATCTTGGTGAGCATCTGGTTCTTGTCGTTGAGCGCCAGCTCGATCTTCTTGCGCAGGATCTTGGGGTCGAACATGTCCTGCACCCGCACGCCCTGACGGGAGACCTTGTCGGCGTAGGTCGGGCCGATACCGCGTCCGGTGGTGCCGATCTTGCCTTTACCGAGGAACCGCTCGCTGACCTTGTCCAGGGCCCGGTGGTAGGGCATGATCAGGTGCGCGTTCGCGGAGATGAGCAGACGCGAGGTGTCCACACCGCGCTTCTCGAGCCCGTCGAGTTCCTCCAGGAGCACGCCGGGGTCGATGACCACACCGTTGGCGATGACCGGGACCACGTTGGGGGACAAGATGCCCGACGGCAACAGGTGGAGCGCATACTTCTGGTCGCCGATGACCACCGTGTGACCAGCGTTGTTACCACCCTGGTAGCGCACCACGTAGTCCACCTGGTCACCGACCAGGTCGGTCGCCTTGCCCTTGCCTTCATCGCCCCACTGGGCGCCCACGAGCGTGATCGCCGGCATTGGTCTCTACCTTTTCGCTCGACACCTGGTCGGGGCTTTTCGACCCCGAACATGGATGGGCCCCTGGCGCAAGGCAGCGACAGGGGCCGTTGCGTCTTGAGCGTACACGACCGTCCCGACCGGGATGGGTGGCGGTGAAGCCACTCTTTCCTCGCCCGGGGCCTGGGCCCGAGGTGCTCGCTTGCGGGTCCTTCAGCCGTTGAGGGCCTCGTGGGCCTCGGGGCTGGACTCACGCAGGAACGTGGCACAACGTTCGGCCTCCTCGGTGTCCCCGATCTTCTCGGAAGCCTTTCCGAGGGCATGCAGGGCGCGCAGGAAACCCCGGTTGGGTTCGTGGTCCCAGGGGATCGGGCCGTGGCCCTTCCACCCGGCGCGACGCAGCTGGTCAAGGCCCCGGTGGTAACCGGTGCGGGCGTAGGCGTAGGCGGCGACCGGTTGCCCGTCGGCCAGAGCCAGTTCCGCCAGGCGTGCCCAGGCGGCCGAGTAGGTGGGATAGCGTCCGGCGACCGGTGTGGGGTCGTCCACGGCTGCCAGTGCCTCACGGGCGTCGGGATCGTCGGGCAGGTGTGTCTCGGGCGGTTCGTTCAGCAGGTTCTGGTGCAGGATCATGTCCCCCATCCTGCCACCGGCACGGGCCGCCCCGGGAGGACCGTCGGGGTCGGTGCCTGTGAACGACGATGCCCGGCGGCCGTGTCGGCCGCCGGGCATCCGGGGGTTCGGGTTCCACCCCCGGAAAGGACCGGGGCATGTTCCACGGACACACGCGGTGTCCGTGGAATCCCTTTCGGTCCTTACTTCATCTTGGTACCCGCGGACTTCAGGTGCTGGGCGGCCTCCACCACGCGGGCCGCCATACCGGCCTCGGCGACCTTGCCGTAGGAGCGCGGGTCGTAGGCCTTCTTGCTGCCGATCTCGTCGTCGATCTTCAGTACACCGTCGTAGTTCTTCATGATGTGGTCCACGACCGGGCGTGTGTAGGCGTACTGGGTGTCGGTGTCGACGTTCATCTTCACGACCCCGTAGTCGATGGCCTCGTGGATCTCCTCGATGCTGGAACCCGAACCACCGTGGAAGACGAAGTCGAAGGCCTGGGCCTTGCCGTACTTCTCGGCGACGGCTTCCTGAGCGGTCTTGAGGACCTCGGGGCGCAGCTTGACGAAGCCGGGCTTGTAGGAACCGTGCACGTTACCGAAGGTCAGGGCCGTCAGGTAGTAGCCCTTCTCGCCCAGACCCAGCACCTCGGCGGTGCGCAGGGCGTCCTCCGGCGTGCTGTACAGCTTCTCGTTGATCTCGCCGACGATGCCGTCCTCCTCGCCGCCGACGACGCCGACCTCGATCTCCAGGATGGTGCGCGCCTCCTCGGAGGCGACCAGCAGCTCATCGGCGATCTGAAGGTTCTCCTCCAGCTCCACCGCGGAACCGTCCCACATGTGGGACTGGAACAGCGGCTCCTGGCCCTTGGAGACGCGCTCCTTGGAGATGGCCAGGAGGGGACGCACGAAACCGTCCAGCTTCTCCTTCGGGCAGTGGTCTGTGTGCAAAGCGATGTTGACCGGGTACTTCTCGGCCGCAACACGCGCGAACTCGGCGAAGGCCACCGAGCCGGCGACCATGTCCTTGATCGTGGCGCCGGACAGGAACTCCGCGCCCCCGGTGGAGATCTGGATGATGCCGTCGCTCTCGGCCTCGGCGAAGCCACGCAGAGCGGCGTGCAGTGTCTGGCTGGAGGTCACGTTGATGGCCGGGTAGGCAAAGCCCTCGGACTTCGCACGGCGCAGCATCTCGGTGTAGACCTCGGGACTGGCAATAGGCATGACGTGACCCTCCCTGGGTTCGGTGGTGTCGTCCAAGTATCCCGAATACCCGGAGTCGTTGAAAAGGTCTAGACCAAATTGTATGCGTCACGAGTGGCGGAAGGGACCCGGGTGGCACTCTCCCACCAAGGTGACAACAGAAACTCTCATGACCGACATGACAACTGTGAAGATATGAACGAATTATGTGACTCGGTGGGCCCGCGACCGACTGCTGTCGCTTTTTGTCGTGATACACGCTACATTCAACGCCGTGGGAAGGCATAGGAACGATCCTCGCGGCGTTGGTCAAGTGATGGCCATCGTCGGAGCTGTCGTGCTCTTGGTCGCCCTGGTCGCTCTGGGCGGATATTTCTTGTACCGATCGCTGCCCGGGACCAACACCAGTGTCAGCGCCAACGCATCCGAAGCCTCCGTCGACAGTGAGCGACCGGAGAACATGGGGGCGCTGTACATCCAGGTCGTGGGTGAGTCCAGCGACGTCTTCGTCCGTGTACCGGGCGGCGACGTGCTCCTGGACTACGAACTCAAGCAGGGCCAATCGGTGAACTACAACAACGCCGAAGAGGGCTTGGAGGTCATCGTCGAGGACCCGACGGCCGTCGAGGTCTTCGTCCACGGCGAAGAACAAGACATCTCCGACCAGGACGCCGACTACAGCTTCACCATCGACGACTGAGCCGAGGAATGGTGCACGAACACCGCGGTGGGCCCGCGGTGCTTTCGTCCTGCGCAAAACACCCCCTGGGTCGTGTTTTTTGAATCATTCCGGGCTCGCGACCACCAGGCTGCCTCTCGCTGCGCCTCTGCGCTCGTGAAGCACAACCAGGCTGAACTTCGCACATCGTCTTGCGAGAGATTGCCTGGACGGCCGCTCGCACCGGTCGGCGCAAGCGCCGAGCCAACCGAAAGCCTTCTGAAAAACACTCCCTAGATCCTCAGATCGGAGACGTCGTAGACGGCCCGATACTCCAGCCCTTCCTTCATGACCCGCTCACGCGCGCCCCGGTCCAGGATCAGCGCGACCGCGACCACCTCGGCCCCCGCCTCACGCAACGCGTTCACCGCGGTCAGCACGGAACCACCCGTGGTCGAGGTGTCCTCCAGGGCCAATACCCGTCGGCCCCGTACCTCAGGCCCCTCGACACGCCGCTGCAGACCGTGTGCCTTGTCCGTCTTGCGGACCACGAAGGCGTCCAGTTCGCGCCCGCGGGCGTGCGCCGCGTGCAGCATCGCGGTGGCCACCGGGTCCGCACCCAACGTCAGCCCGCCGACCGCGTCGAACTCCAGGTCCGCGACGTTGTCCAGCATGACCGAGCCGACCAGCGGTGCGGCTCGTCCGTCCAGGGTCACCCTGCGCAGATCGACGTAGTAGTCGGCCTCCTGCCCGGAGGACAGGGTCACCTTCCCCCGTACGACCGCCTTGTCGTGGATCTGTTCCAGGAGCTCATCACGTTCGTTCATGACCAGTGAGCCTAGAATATCGGCAGGTCCCGGCCCGAGCCGGGTAGTTCAGGTTGTGAAGGGTGACCATGTCGCAGCAGAACGAGACCGTGCGGGTGGAGACCACCGTCGACAGCAAGGAGGGCGCAGAGCGCCTGGCCACCTTGGTCGTCGATGGTCGGTTGGCTGCCTGCGCACAGGTCAGCGGCCCCATCTCCAGCTTCTACCGCTGGGAGGGCGAGGTGCAGAGCGACGACGAATGGATCGTCGTGATCAAGACGGCCGCGGACCGACTCCCGACCCTGACCGAACGCATCGTCGAGGCACACCCCTACGACACCCCGGAGATCGTCGCCGTCCCGGTGATCGGCGGCAACCCGGCCTACCTGGAATGGGTGCGTGAGGAGAGCCGGGAGGACACCGCCCCGTGATCGCCGTCCTGCTCCCCCCACCCCTCGGCGGCACCGCGTACCTGCCCGACCTGGCACGCGTCCTGCCCGACCACGGGTACTCCACGGTCCTGCCTCAGGTGCCCGACGACGACCGACCACCGTTCGCGGCACGCTACGTGGCACGCGCGAGCCTGGAGACCCACCGCCTCCTCGGAGAGCAGGAAGCCCAGGACGGCGGTTCTCGTACCCCGGTCGCACTCGTGGCGGAGGGTGACGCAGGACCCCTCTTGAACGCCGTCGGTGCCGCCCAGAGGGCCGCGCACCGGCCCGTCCTGGCGTACGTGTTCGTGAACGCCTGGCTGCCCCAGCCGGGCAGTCCCACCCGTGCGGAGATCGTGCACAGACAGTCCCCCGAACAGGGCAACGGTCCCGTGGAGGAGGCCGATGTCCCTTCCGAGTACTGGACCGAGCGGTTGCAGACCGTCCCCGACTGGCCCGATGCTCCCTGCGGCTACCTGCTCACCGACCCGACATGCACGCACATCGCGAAACTGGCGCGGATGCGCGGGTGGGTCGTGCGTGAGGCGACCGGTGCCACCC
>DXDP01000064.1 GCA_019115445.1 Candidatus Nocardiopsis merdipullorum | reverse complement strand
GGGCCGACCACGGGCCGGGCGGGGGCGAGATCCGAGGTGGGGCGGACGGGTGACGTGCGATGGGGGAGAGCGGGGCCCGCAGGGCCAGGGCCGTACCGGTGTGCGTGGTGTTCGAACGTCGGGGAGTCAGGGCGGTGTGTTCGAGACGTCGGGCCAACCGGTGCCACACCGAGCCCCGGCCGTGGGCAAGGCGGACCCGGCGGCCGATCTCGTGGGCGTACCGGTGATCTCCCTCCAACAGCCGTAGTTTGGCCCCGATCAACAAAGCAGTGGGGGAGGAAGGGGCGCGGGGACTCTCGGCGAGGGTGTCGGCCGCCTCCTTGACCAGTCCTTCGGTGAGCAGTGCCTCGGCCAGGTCCACGTGCAGCGCCTCGCGTCGGGTCGTGGGCAAGCGAGGTGCCAGGTCCAGGAAGACCGCGATGGCGGACGGGGCATCGTTGCGGTGCAGGGCAAGGCAGCCGAGATTGTGCCGGGCGGCCAGTTCGAGAAGTGGTAGATCACGTTCTTCGGCCAGTTGTCGTGCCGTGTACAAATTTTTCTCGGCGGAGCCGAAACGTCCGCTCAGGCTCTGGGCGAGCCCCAGGTTGACCAGGAGGCCCGGCAGGACCGGGGCCATCTCGGAGAGGGGGTGATGGTGCAGGTCGTGTCTGGTGTGCTCGAGTGTTGCGATGGCTTCTTCGAAGCGTCCGTCGTGGGCCAGGCGTACGCCCTGGGTCACACGGCCCAACAGGATGTCGTCCGCGATAGGAGCGGCGATACGGAACGGGTCGGTGACAGGCCTGAGGCAGGACATCCGGTTGCCTTTCCACGGTCGGGGCCGATTGCCCTCAGTGATAGCAGCGCTTCCGACTGTGGGGGAGAGGTCGCTCCCACTTGTGGACAACTTCTGGTGCGCAAACATCCGTGAAGCCGGACAAAGGGGGAGCCGCGGGGGAGGTTGTGCACAGAGGCAAACCAGGGTTCGGAGCATCCGCTTCTGTGATCACTGGTTGGCGTGAGCACATTTGTCAGGGTGGGGTCTTCACACCGTGAACCATTCGGTGACCACGGGCACCCGGCCCTGCCGGAGGACGGACAGACTCAGTGGTCCCGGGGACAACCCCGGGACCCGGAAGGAACCGTCCGTCTCCACATGCGCCTTGCGCGCACCGTCCGGGCGTCGTACACGCAGCCGGGCGTACTCGCACTCACCGACCAACAGCCCGGTCACGGTCCTCAACTCACCGTCGGAGAGCACCTTCAGAACCAGACTCAGGCCTTCCAGATCGAAACGAAGGTGGCTGAGAACGAAACCGTGACGGGCACGCGAGACCCTTGGCGCGGGAACCTCCTCGAGGGTGAGTGGTGCCAGGTCGGCATGGTCGTCACTCCGGTCGAAAGCACGCAGGGCGGCAGCACGTCCGTTGCTGCCCCACTGCGATTCGGTGCGGTCTTGTCGCATCAGGGTTCCTCCAGAAGACGGCGGAGCCTGCGTAGGAGGCGGCGCCGTCGGTTCGCGGCAGTTCGCGGGCACGGGGGATCCTCGACAGGGGGCACTTCTCGACCGAGGTAGTACTGGGCAGCACGCCGATCCACCGGGTCGGTCAGTCGACCGACCGCGCGATGCAGCTCCTCGTGTCTTTCCTTGCGCAGATACTCCGTCTCCGGATCGTGGTGGAGCAGAGCGGTTTCGGCGAGCAGGTGCGGATCGACCGGGTGATGACCGACCCGTGAGTGGCGTTGGCGGGCACAGGTGTCACGGGTGACGCGACGTAGCCAGTGCCGCAGGTACTCGGGCGAGTGCAGGTGCGGTAGATGTTGGTTGAGTTTGAGCCAGACGGTCTGGACTGCGTCCTCACGGTCGGCGGCAGGTAGACCGTAGGAGCGCGCGATCGCGTTGACCAAGGGCAGGTACCGATCGACGATCTTCTCCCAGGCGTGTTGATCACCGTGTACGGCTCTGGCGACCAGCGCGGCGTCGTCGGGCTCACCAAGAACCGGAACCGATGACGAGCGGGGTGTCGTCTGTCGCGAAATTCCGGAAAGTATGGTTTCCCTCGAAGGGTCGGCACCGTGAATACCCTTGTGCGACTGGTCCGGCACACCCGCTCCCACTATGATCGGACTTCCTGCCCGTTCTGGTGTTCACGCTAGTGGTCGAACACCCCCGTCACGGCTGGAACGCTGGAAAAGGAGGGCATAACCGCTGGTTCTCAGAGTGCCCTTTGGGGCACAATGGGACAAAAGCATTCAGGCGGGTATGCAACCTTCTCGTGGTACGAGGGCGTCGGGGAAGCGCACTCGTTCGTATCAGGAGGTTCGGTGTCCGCACGTGGCGTCTTGTACGTCCACTCCGCGCCCGCGGCGCTGTGCCCACACGTCGAGTGGGCGGTCGCGGGCGTTGTCGGCGTACCCGTGAAACTCGAGTGGGTCGCCCAACCCGCGGCGCCCGGCAATCACCGTGCCGAACTCAACTGGCAGGGAAGGCCGGGAACCGCGGGCGCGGTGGCCTCGGCGCTGAACGCGTGGCAGCGCCTGCGTTTCGAGGTGACGGAGGAAGGCTCACCCGGATGTGACGCCGTGCGTTACAGCTACACGCCCACCCTGGGCATGTTCACGGCCATCACGAGTGCGGCCGGTGAGGTCCTGGTGTCCGAGGGCCGCCTACGTGCGGCTCTGGAAGCCGCCGCAGCGGCCGGAACCGACCTCACCAGGGAGATCGAACGC
>DXDP01000063.1 GCA_019115445.1 Candidatus Nocardiopsis merdipullorum | reverse complement strand
GTTCCGGACGTCGCCGAACACCACCGCCGATACCCCGAGCATCCACGACCAGACCACCGATCGCCTGACTCGAGAGCAGCGCCACCGTGAACACGGCCACCCCGGTGAGCAGCGTGAGCGTGGACTGGGCCAGCGCAAAAACCGCCCCGAACGTGCCCGCGAGCAGATACCACCGAGGAAACCCCTCGTCCCGGACAGCGGTACGAAGGACACCCAATGCTCGGCGCAACCGTGCCGAGAACAGGACGAACACGATCAGGAGGAACAACCCACCGGCGAAACTCAACAGCGCGGCCGCGAGCCCGTCCTCCAGACGCCGGCCCAGTTCACCGTTGACCCGTGCCTGGACCGGGACGACCATGCCGACCACCACGGCCACGACCAGCGACCCCCACCACCCGGAGCGGGGCTGCCCAGGCCCGCTCGACCCGGCCTCGTCCCGGTTCGCCCGCCCGGGGCCGTTGCGGCCGAAGCCTCGCACGGTGGTGCGCCTGGTCATTCTTCCCTCTTTTCCGTTGCCAACGCGGCAGCAGCCGACCGACCAGGGCAACCACACCCCCGCCGGTCGCGCAGGTCAAATCGCTGAGTGGGATCGGCAACGCACCGACCCGTGACCGGAACCGGCCACCACCCCCACACCCCATCCCGGGTACACCCGCAATGGGGGGCGGTCACCATGAAACCTCCAACCAGGAGACCCTGTCCGGGGCCGGGCACAAAACCGTGCTCGGGGCGCGGCGATCGAGGTAAAACCCCTGGTCCTTCGTGGGGCGCGCCCCTCACAGCCACCCCTGCACCACGGGCGCACGAACACGTGTGGGCCGGCCCCTACGGGCCGGCTCTCGCCGGCCGCAGGAGCAAGAAACAAGTACCGGGAACACACCGAAACATCGGTCCTGTGTGGAGGAACCTCCCGAATCCTCCCTGTGGCCGTGGTGGGCGTGGAAGACTGAGGAAAACATCACCCCGGGAGCCGCTCATGCGACCACGTCGCTTCCCCACCCCTTCCACTTCCGGCCGCACCTGCGTGTACCGCCACCTCGACCGCCCCGAAGCCGGCACCTGCAAGAACCCGATGTGCGGCAAAGGCCGCGACGGGTAAGGAGACCCCTTTGGTGAACCCCCACCCCCTACCCGATGCGATCCGTGTCCTTGTCGTCGACGACCACGCCCTGTTCCGGCGTGGCCTTGTGTCCGTCCTCACCACCGAGCCCGACATCGCAGTGGTGGGGGAAGCCGGGAACGGGGAGGAAGCCGTCTGCCTCGCCGGTGAGACCAAACCCGACGTGGTACTCATGGACGTGATGATGCCGGTCGCCACAGGGCCACAGGCATGTCCCCGTATCCGCGCCACAGTACCCGAGGTGCGTATCATCATGCTCACGATGAGTGAGGACGAGGCCGACCTGTTCGACGCACTCAAGGCCGGGGCCCACGGCTACCTCCTCAAGGAGATCGGGGTGACAGACATCGCGGGCACCATCCGTGCCGTGGTGTCCGGACAACCGTCCATCAACTCCACCATGGCCACCAAACTCATCGGTGAGTTCGCCGAGCTGGCAAAACAGGAACCCACTCCCCCCGAAACTCCGATGATCCCGGAGCTGACGCCCCGAGAGGTCGATGTTTTGCGCCTCCTTGCGAGGTCGATGAACAACCGCCAGATCGGTGAACGCCTGTTCATCACCGAGAACACGGTGAAGAACCACGTCCGCAGCATCCTGGAAAAACTCGGGGTCCATTCCCGGACCGAGGCGGCCGTGTACGCGGTACGCGCCGGGTACTGAAAGAACCCCCCCGAGAGCGTCGGTTCCGGTGGCCGTGACCGCTGCACCGGTTCGTGGGGTCAGCGACCGGGCTCGAGGCGGTGCAGCTGCACATCGAGCCGACCGTTTTCGACCTCGGCCTTCATGTAGGTGTGGTGGGGCTGCCTGCGTCGGTCGGTGGGTGAACCCGGGTTCAGCAGCCGCAACCCGGTATCGGCACGGGTGTCCCAGGGGATGTGTGAATGGCCGAAGACCAGTACGTCCACGTCGGGGAAGCGCTTGGCGCACCGGCTCTCCCGACCCTTGGCGGGCCCTGTTTCGTGCACGACCGCAAAACGCACACCACCCAGCTCCTCACGTGCCACTTCGGGCAGGTGTTCCCGTAGTTGGGGACCGTCGTTGTTGCCGTACACGCCGATGAGCCGTGCGGACCGTTCCTGGAGGCAGAGCAGCGAGTCGAGGTCGCACCAGTCTCCTGCGTGGATGACCACGTCCGCGTGGTCGACCTCTTCCCACACCTGGGTGGGGAGGTCGCGGGCACGTCGCGGCAGGTGGGTGTCGGAGATGATCAGCACACGCATGGCGGCAGGGTACTCGGAGAGGACGAACGAGCAAACCTTTTTATAAGGGTTTATTTATATAAACAACTCCTGATATCATGTGGTCATGCATGCCTTCGACGTTCTCGGAGACCCGGTCAGACGGCGCCTTCTGGAGCTGCTCTCCCAAGGAGAACTCAGCTCGGGCGAGCTGACGTCGACGGTTCGTGAAGAGTTCGAGATCACCCAACCCGCCGTCTCCCAGCACTTGCGGATACTTCGGGAGAGCGGCATGGCCCACGTACGGGCCGAGGGCAACCGACGCCTGTACTCGGTCGACGCCGAGTCCTTGCGCTCGGTGGACAGGTGGTTGGAGCCGTTCCGCCGTTTCTGGGAGCCGAAGTTGGCCGCGCTGGAGACCGAGATCGCTCGAGGCAAGCGCCAACGCCGTATCGAGGAGGAACGATGAACACCCAGCACACCGCAGGGAATCAGGCCAAGACGGTGTCCCGACACGTCCGGAGCCATACACGAAAGGGCGAGGAGGTCAGCGTACAAACGATCGGTCGGCAATACGCCACCACCGTGGAGGACCTCTGGGAGGCCTGCACCTCCGCGCACCGGCTCGCCCGATGGTTCGCACCGGTCTCGGGTGATCTCCGACTGGGCGGAAAATACCAGGTGGAGGGCAACGCAAGTGGCACGATCCAGACCTGTCAGGCCCCCCACTCCTTCACCGCCACCTGGGAGCACGGAGGCCGGATCAGCTGGATCACCGTACGAGTGGACCCCGAGGAAGAGGGCGCACGACTGACGCTGGAACACACCGCCCCGGCCGACGACATGGCGGAGTTCTGGGAAGGGTTCGGTCCAGGCGCCACGGGTGTGGGCTGGGACCTGGCCTTCCTGGGATTGAAATGGCACGTGCTCCACGGAGTGGACAAACCCGAAGAGACCGACCACTGGGAGCAGACCGACGAGGGACGCCGGTTCATCACCGACAGCAGCGCGGCCTGGGCAGAGGCCGACATCGCCAACGGCACCCCACGTGCGAATGCCGAAAGCGCCAGGGACCGCACCACCGCGTTCTACCTGGGGGAGGAGCCTGCGTGCTAGCCCTTTGATGCAGAAGACCCCCCGGGCACGGGAAGAAGGTCCTCACGAAGACGACGTTCGAGCCAGTGGATGTCCACCGCACCGGAACAAAACTGTGTGTCGCCCAACAAACGTTGATGCAGGACCCTTGTGCTGCTCACCCCGTCGAGCTCCAGTTCCGCCAAGGCCTGACGGGCCCGAGCCAGAGCCTGGGCACGGTCCACACCCCAACAGATCACCTTGGCCAACAACGAATCGTAGAACGGGCTGACCGTGTCACCGGCGACAAAACCGGTGTCCACACGCACACCAGGACCACCGGGAACGATGAAGGTGTCGAGTGTTCCGGGTGTTGGCGCAAAATCCTGCTCCGGATCTTCTGCGTTGATCCGAACCTCCACGGCGGCCCCGTTCGACACGACCTCGTCCTGGGTGAACGACAAAGGAGCACCCGAGGCGATCCGCAACTGCTCGGCGACCATGTCCACCCCGGTGACGTACTCGGTGACAGGGTGCTCCACCTGGATCCGGGTGTTCATCTCCATGAAGTACACCGCACCGTCCGGACCCACCAGGAACTCCACGGTCCCCGCACCGACGTACCCCACGTGCCGGGCCAGCCGCACCGCAGCAGAAGCCGCCTCGGCGCGAAGAGCCGGATCCAGGTCGGGTGCCGGTGACTCCTCCACCAGCTTCTGTCGACGCCGTTGCACCGAACAGTCACGTTCGAACAGGTGCACCACATTGCCGTGGGTGTCGGCAAGAACCTGCACCTCGATGTGGCGTGCCCCCTCCACAGCACGTTCCAGGTAGAGGGTGGCGTCCCCAAAAGCGCTCGCCGCCTCCGCCCCGGCGGTGGCAAAGACCTCGGCGAGTTCCTCGGGGCTCGCCACGGGGCGGATACCACGACCACCCCCACCCGAGGATGCCTTGATCAACACCGGATACCCCACGACCTCGGCCTCCCGCAGCGCCGTGTCCACATCGGTCAGGGGACCGGAACCCGGAACCACCGAAACCTCGGCCGCGGCCGCGGTCCGCCGGGCCTGCGATTTGTTGCCCATACCGGCGATCACCCCGGCCGGGGGACCGACGAAGACCAGGCCCCGCTCGTGCACTGCGCGGGCGAACTCCGCGTTCTCGGCAAGAAACCCATAGCCCGGATGTACCGCGTCCACCCCGGCGTCCTCGGCGGCCTCCAACACGGCCTCGATGTTCAGATAAGACTTCTGCGCGGGTGATGTTCCGATGTATCGGACATCGTCGGCGAGCCGGACCCAGTGCGAGTCGGTGTCGGCCTTCGAGTACGCCACGACCGCCTCGACCCCGGCCACATGGCATGCGCGGATGATCCGCAGCGCGATCTCGCCCCGGTTGGCCACCAGGACCCGCCGTAGTTCGTTCACCGGTCCCTCTTTCCCACCGTCGCCCTCGTCCGTTGCTGTGCCCGTGCTCACCGTCCACACCCTGCCCGGATCAGTTCCCGAGCTCGGCGATGTCCTGGCTGATGGACACCTCGTCACCGTCCTCGACCAGGAACCGGGTGACCGTGCCGGCCTGATCGGCCTTGACCTCGTTGAAGTTCTTCATCACCTCGACCAGGGCGATCGTCTGCCCCGGTTGGATGGTGTCGCCCTCCTGCACGTAGGGCGGCTCCTCGGGCGAGGGGCGCCGATAGAAGACTCCGGGCACAGCAGTCTTGATGGTCGTCACGTGGTGATTCCTTCCTCGATTTCGGCCGGGCCCGACGGGCCCACCCGTGGTTGGGCGGCAACGTCCTTCAGGACGTGGCCGGCTCTCTTCTTCAGGCGTGTGCGTTCTGTTCGCGCAGTGCCTCCCGCACCCGTTCGAGTCGGGAGCGTCGATCCGTGCGAGCGTCCAGGGCCTCTTGTAGTTCCACGGCTTCGAAATGGACATGATCACCGGTCTTGGCCTGGGCGATACGGTCCCGGTCGACCGAGACGACCGTGCCCACCGTGGCGTAACCGCCGGCCGTGACCGCGTCGTTGAGCAGGACGATCGGCTCGTCCCCGCCGGGCACCTGGATCGACCCGATGGGGTAACCGAGATCGACCACGTTCGCCGGGTCACTGCCCGCCCCGTGGGGCGGCTTGCGGTCCACGAAGTCGATCCGGCCACCACGGAGCCGGTAACCGATCCGGTCGGCGTCCTTGGTGACCCTCCACTCCGTTTCGGTGAACGCACGCAAGGATTCCTCGGTGACCCGGTAGCTGCACAGCCCGATCACGGTGCGCAAAGGTACGATGGTGGGCAGGTCGGGTCGTAGCCCCTCCGGGACCGTGGTACCCGACCGGGGCGGGTCGGCGTGCTCCTTCGCACCGA
>DXDP01000062.1 GCA_019115445.1 Candidatus Nocardiopsis merdipullorum | reverse complement strand
CGACCCCTGGTTCGACGATCTGGCGTTGATGCTCGACGGGCAACGCGTGGGCACACCTCGCCCGGCGCCGAGTTCACGTTTTTGGGCGGAGTCGATGCTGCCCGCGGTGGAAAGTGTGTCCATCGGCAGACATTATCGGGATTCGGTGAACGCCTACTCCGGCCGTCCGCTGAGTACGGAGAGAATAGGTGTTGGTGTTTTCGGTGGTAACGATGTGTCCGAGGATCACAGTGGGGAAATAAGTGTCCCTGTTCGGCGGGGTACCGAATTTTCCTCGTCTGCCTCTGATGTGCGGTTCTCGTCGCACAAAGTCGTACGCGGTGAACCGGAGAAGGGTTCGACCGACCGCACCGGGACCGACAGAAAAAGAACACACGCCACAGAACACTCGCGGAAGCCGGGTCGGAGTTGGCATCCCTTTGCGGATCCGCCGGGTGAGGAAGTGATGACGGGGCCTTTCGCGCAGCACCCCTCGACCGATGAGCACATCGACAAGGTGGTGACCGGAGGGCGTCCACTGTCCGCCGTATGGGCACAGGTGCCACACCGCAACGCTTCGTTCATGGGCCGTGAAGAGCTGCTGACCACGTTGCGCGCACACCTGCTCCAGCAGGGGCGGCAGGCCATCACCGTGTTGCGGGGGATGTCCGGCATCGGCAAGACGGAGCTGGCCAAGGAGTACCTGTACCGCCACGCCGCGGATTACGACCTCATCTGCTGGATCCCCTCGGCCCACCCGAACCAGGTGCGTAACTCCTTCTCCCGATTGGCGGCCGATCTTCGCCTCGCGGGGACGGGTGCAAACAGCGAGTACGTCGTCGACAAGGTCCTGGAGACGCTTTGCAGGGAAGATCGCTTCCGTCGCTGGCTCCTTGTGTACGACAATGCGCGGTCCCGGACGGACGTGCAACGGTTCCTTCCTGTCGGGGGCAGGGGACACGTGATCGTCACGTCCGAGGACAGCGGCTGGGAACTGCCGAAAGACCATGCCTCCATGACCATCCGGGAGTTCGACCGGGACGAGAGCATCCGACTGTTGAAGCGGCGGGGCCCCGAGTCCCTGACCGAAAGTGAGGCCGACCGGCTGGCCGAGGAACTCGGTGACCTGCCTTTGGCACTCGACCAGGCCGCGGTCCGGTTGCACGAGAGCGGCATGCACGTCGGCCAGTACCTGGAACACTTCTTCGAGAAGAAGGAAGAGATGCTCCGTCTCCTGGGGCCCGAGGACCCCGGGTGTCGGATACCGGTGGCGGCGGCGTGGAACCTCTCCCTGGACCACTTGGCGGTGACCGCCCCGGGGGCGTTGCTCGTGCTGCAGCTGTGCTCCTTCCTGGGTTCCGCACCGATCCCGAGGTACCTGTTCGAGTATGTGCGGGGCGTGCACGGACCCGCGGAACTCGTCGCGGTCCTGGAGGACCCTGCCCAGCTCGGCCGGGCTCTTCGTGTCATCGGCCGTAGCGGCCTGGCCCATATCGACCACCAGCGCAACACGATCCTTCTGCACCGCCTGGCGCAGAAAGCCGTCCGGGCCCCCCTCGGCCCGGTGGAGCGGGAGGAACTACGCCGATGTGCCCATCAGCTCCTCGGCCGTGGTGGCCCCGGGAAGGACCCGGCCGAGGGCGGCGAGCGCCACGCGGATCTGCTGCCGCACGTGTGGGCCTCCCGCGCTTGGGAGAGCAATGACCCCTGGACCCGACGCGTGGTCATCGCCATGTGCCGGCTCGGGGTGCTCCAAGGGCAGGCGCAAGAGGCGATCGGACTGTGCGAGGAGGCACACGCCTCGTGGCGGGCGGACCTCGGTGAGGAACACCCCGACACACTCGCGATGGCGCTCCACACCTCCGGTGCGCTCCGTGCGCTGGGCAAACTCGACAAGAGCCGCGAATTGTGCGAGTGCACGCTGAAGGCGATGCGGCGGACGGTGGGTCAGGGGTCACCGGATCTGATGGAGGCCGAACACGAGCACGTACGGAACCTACGTGTGGCAGGCCGGTTCCATGCCTCCCTGGAGGAGTCGACCAAGATCCTCGAGCAGCGCGTACGTGCTTTTGGTGAGGACGATCCCCACACACTCATGATGGCCCGTGGGGTTGCCTTCGACGAACTGCTCATCGGCGACCTGACGCGTGCCGGTCCACGGTACCGGAAGGTCCTGGAACGCCATGAGGTCGTGTTGGGGCCCGACCACGGTCGGACACTGGAGACGATGAACGGCTACGCCGAGGCGCTCATGGAACTGGGCCATCACAGGCAGGCCGAACGGGTGCAGGCCGAAGTGGTGGAGCGCTACCGGAACTTCCTCGCCCCGGACGATGCCGTGTTGCTCACCAATCTGGGGACCTGGGCAGCCATGCTGCGTCGGGCCGGACACCACCGGAAGGCCTATGAGTATTCCCGGTACGTCTGGGAGCAGACACGCGAGCTTCAGGGGGAGGGCAGCGACGATGCGATGTACGCGGCCACGGTGCATGCCCGGTCGTTGCACTCCGTCGCCCGTTTCGACGAGGCGCTCGCCCTGGCCACCCGGGTGGCCGAACATTGCTCCGACCTGTTGGGGGAGGAACATCCCCACGTGGCGGTGGCCGACGTCAACCGTGCGATCGCTCTGCGGGCCGTGCACCGTGCCTCGGAGGCACTGGAACTGGACCGGGCGGCCCTGGTACGGCTGTCCGATGCGCTCGGTGATGCCCACCCCAGCACTCTGAGGTGCCTGATCAATGTGGCCAACGACCATTTCGCCCTGGGTGATGTGGCCGCGGCCCACCGGATCGACGAACACGCGTTCACCGGATGTCTGGCCGAGCTGGGTGAACGGCATCCGCTGTCCTTGTCGGCCCTGCGCAACCTTCTGCTCAGTCGCAAGGCCCTGGGGGAGGACACGGAGAGCGAGTACGGGGACCTCGAGATCCGTCACCGCGAGGTGATGGGTGTCGAGCACCCCTCCACGCTGTCCCTGGGCCAAGAAGTGCGAAGGGACGCCGATATCCACTTCTTCCGGCTGTAGGTCGTGCACGATGTTTCCCGTGCGGCCCGAGAAACCTTTGTTTCTGCTTTTGCCACACACGTTGTGGTCTTGCCCCACTCAGCTTTCTCGGGGCCTTGGGAGAAGACTTGTACACACCTGTGGAGGGTAGTGATCATGTTGCCCATGACTTTCCCCTCCCAGGAAGGCCCTTTTCATGACACAACTGGTGCGTTTCCAGATCCGTGACCATGACGATTCCGATACCGGTGACGTGATCGTCGAGGTGGAGCCGATCTCGGACGAAGGTGTACTCGTGGCGGGAGGAGGGACGATCGAGGAGGCCACGGGGACATTCACCGAGAAATTGGCTTCCGTGCGTGCAGCGGTCGCGGCCGCCCTTCGTGAACTGGGTGACAGCCTCGAACCCGACGTCCTCAAGGTGAGCGTCGGGGTCAAACTCACCGCCGAGGCCGGGGCGATCATCGCCAAATCCTCCACGGAGGGAAACCTGCGCGTACAGATGGAGTGGAAACGCGACCGTGGGCCGTGGCCGGAAAAGTGAATCTTTCGGGTGTTCGACCTACATACCATGCTGGTCATGCGCATCCTTGTGGTGGAGGACGACGACCGCGTGGCGCGGGGGCTGGTGACAGCGCTCCGTACGGCCTCCTTCGACGTGCAAAGGGTCGCGACCGCGGAACGCGCACTGAACGCTCCCCCCGCCGACCTGGTGCTCTTGGACCTTGGACTACCGGACGCCGACGGCATCGATCTGCTGCGCAAGCTCAGGAAGCGCCCGCAGACGGCGATCATCGCCGTGACGGCGCGCAGCGAGGAACGCGACCGGGTGCGTGGTTTGCGTTCCGGGGCCGATGACTACGTGGTCAAACCGTTCGGGGTCGCCGAGCTGCTCGCCAGGATCGACGCCGTGCTGCGTCGCACCAGGGCGGCCCGGGCACAACCCGAGGAAGCCGAACCACCGATACGGATCGGTGAACTGATGTTGTGTCCGAGCACGCGCAGGACACGGCTCGGTGGGGACCTTGTGTCACTGACCCGTAAGGAATTCGATCTGCTGGCGCTGCTCGCACAACACTCCCCCTCGGTGGTGGAACGGGGGCGCCTCCTCGACCAGGTGTGGGGTGAGGCATGGGAAGCTTCCTCCCGAACACTGGACACCCACGTGGCCTCGCTCCGGGCCAAGGTCGGTGAAGCCGTGCACATCCGTACTGTGCGCGGTGTCGGCTACGTTCTCGACCGGGCCTGAATCGTGCTCCGCCGCCTGCTCATCATTTTGATCCCGGTCGCGTTCGTGCTGGTGGGGGCGGTCTTCGTCCCCTTGGGGGTGGTGATCGCCCAGCAGCAGACCCAGGAGGTGTACGTGGACCGGCTCGGGGACGCGGGCCGGTTCGCCTCGCTGGCCCGGACCGCGTTGGACACCGACCGGCAAGAAGCCCTCGATCAGGAGATGGAACGCTACGAGAATCTGTACGGGATCCCCACCGCAGTGGTTGCCCCCAACGGTGAGATCATCGCAGGCTCGGGTGATGTGGAGATCCTGCGAGGAGGCACCGACAGCTCGCTGGTGACGGCCGGCCTGACAGCCGCCCTGGCGGGTGAGCGTCCTCCACCTCCGTCGACGGTCTGGCCGTGGTCGGAGGAACCTTTGGTCGTCGCAGAGCCGATCGGTCGGGACAGCGAGGTCGCGGGCGCGATCGTGCTCATCACCCCGACGCAGACCCTGGGTCGGAACATCCAGGAGGCCTGGGGATGGTTGGGGCTGGCCAGTTCGGTCCCTCTGGCCCTGTTGGTCCTGGTCGCGATACCGCTGTCACGTTGGGTGCTGCATCCGATCCGGGGCTTGGACGCGGCGACCGGGGCGGTGGCTTCCGGGGACCTGGAAGTGCGGGTCGACGCCGAACGCGGACCACCCGAGCTTCGTAGGCTGGCGGATTCCTTCAACACGATGGTGGAGGTGGTCCGTAACGCCCTGGAGCGTCAGCGCGCGTTCGTGTCGGAGGCCTCCCACCAGCTGCGCAACCCCCTGGCCAGTTTGCGTTTGTCCGTGGAGAACCTTGCACCTCATCTGCGTACCGAGGACGCGCGGGAGGCACACGCCATCGCCGTCGACGAGACCACGGTGATGCACAGGATGTTGAACTCGCTCTTGGCGGCGACCCGCTTGGAGAGCGTGACCGGCGTCGAGACGGTGGAGATCGCCGAGGTCCTGGAAACACGGATCGAGCGCTGGTGGGCCCTGAGCGAGGCGCACGACATCGAGATGGTCACCGACGTTCCTGCCGGGGTGTGGGTGCATGCGCCCGCGGGGGGTCTGGGCAGCATCCTGGACGAGCTGGTCAGCAACGCCCTGCGTCTGTCCGGGGGTACTCGGGTGGAGGTACGTGTCGAGTCCGGTGACCCCGTCGAACTATGGGTTCTCGACAACGGGAACGGCTTGCCGGAGGATCAGCGGGAGTTGGCCACGAACCGTTTCTGGCGTTCCCCGCAGCACCAGAACACCGAGGGCACCGGTCTGGGTTTGGCGATCGTCGCCGATCTGTTGCGTGAGGCCGGGGGGCGACTCGTCCTCGAGGACGGCTTGGCCGAGGACGGGCGTCCCGGGTTCGGCGTGGTCGTCGAGTTGCCGTCGACCGGGCCCTGAATCGGGCCCCTCACGCGGGTTTGTGTTCGCGGTACCACTCGGCGGCCCCGGGGTGCAGCGGCATGATCCCGGTGGAGATTCCTGTACGGACGTTGATCTGCGCTGCTTCGGGCCGCCGTGAAGCCAAACGGGGTGCACCCCGATGAACGGTGTCGATGACGGTGTGGACGAAGTCGTCGGACAGCCCACCGCCGCACAGCAGCAGGTTGGGCACGGAGAAGGTGGGGCGTGCGGGGACGCCGTGGTAGGTGGTGGCGGGGATGCTCGCGGGAAAGTACGCGTCGGGGGAGACATCGGTCATCACTTCGGCGGTGTCGGCGAGGTCGATGAGGCGGATCTCCCGTGCCTCGGCCAGGTCGGTGATGGCGGGGGTGGGTAGCCCGGTGAGAGAGAACATCGCATCGATGCTGCCCTGGGCGAGTGCTTCGGCGGACGTGGCCTGGTCGAGCCGGACCTCCTCCATCTGCAGGCCGGTCTTTTCGATGATCTGCGTGACGGTGAACTCGGTACCCGAATTCACCTCACCCACGGACACGCGAAGACCGTCCAGGTCGGACAGGGCACCGATCGGGGCTTCTCTGAGTACCACCAGGTGCACGAAGCTGTCGTAAAGACGCCCGATCGCGCTGATGTCGTGCTCCTTGGAGAACTCGGTGGCCAGGATCGAGTCGAGGTTGGCCAGCCCGAGGTGGGCCCGACCTTCCTGCAGCAAGGAGAGGTTGTCGCGCGAGGCACCGGTCTCCACGGTTTCCACCTCGGTCCGGTCGAGACGCTCGTCGAGCAGAAGGGCGATCTCGCCTCCGATCTCCCGGTAGACCGCCCCGGGAGGTCCCGTGGCGACCACCAGGCGGTCCGGTTCCGGTTCCGACTTGTGTGTGCACCCGGGCGCCCCGGCGCCGGCCACAAGCCCGGCCAGAGTGAACAGTGCTTTTCGCCGATTCGGTGCCCTCAGGTGCATAACCGCAGATTAAGGCGTTTCCGTGGGTGGCACCCCCGCCCGGGTCGGCAGGGATGCCTCGGGTTGCGACCGAGGTCACCATGTGTTTCGGGCCACCGACGGTCCGTAGCTCAATGTCAGAGGTATCTCAACTCTTGGTCGGTTGCGTTGCGTGCGGCGATGGCGGGTCAACACCATCGCTGTGGCAGTCGTACCGCGGGAAACCGCACGGCACGATCGACGACGTAGGGGGAGGGCCAGGCGTCCACGAGACGTTGCCCACCTCCCGGACCAGGAGGGTATTCATGACGTTGGGCAGCGCGGCCAAGAAAGCGAGTGAGGAGCCGGAACAAAGACGCGGAACACCCGGGGAACGCACCACCCGCTCACGGGTGATCGGCTTCTTCGCCGGACCGCTCCTCGGTCTGCTGCTCTTCCTGGTTCTGCCGGAGATGCCCCTTCCACTGGAGGAGGGGGAGACCGAATCGGTCATGTCCCTCAACGGCAGCATCGTCGCGGCGGTCACCGCTTGGATCGCGATCTGGTGGGCGACCGAACCCATCCCGATCCCGGCCACCTCCTTGCTGCCTCTGGTGCTCTTTCCCCTCTTCATCGACGGCGTCGGGGTGGAGGACGTTTCGCCCTCCTACGGGTCGGACGTCATCTTCCTGTTCATGGGCGGCTTCATGCTGGCCCTGGCGATGCAGAGGTGGGATCTTCACCGCCGTATCGCACTGGTGATCGTCTCGAAGGTCGGCTCCAACACCGGCGGCCTCATCGCGGGCTTCATGGTTGCGACCTTCGTCATCGGCATGTGGGTCTCCAACACCGCCGTGGCCGTGATGATGTTGCCGGTCGGACTGTCGGTGGTCGGTCTGGTCACCCAGTTGCGTGACGGCAGGACCGACGCGAACTTCGCCACCGCTCTCATGCTGGCGATCGCCTACTCCGCGTCCATCGGCTCGGTGTCCACACTGATCAGTACTCCACCGAATGTCCTGATGGTCGGCTACCTGGCCGAGAGCCACGACATCCACATCGGTTTCGGTGAGTGGATGGTGGCCGGTGTACCGCTGGCGATCATCTTCCTGATCGTGGCGTGGGTGCTCCTTGCCAAGGTCGTCTACCCGCCGAAGATCAAACGCCTCGAGGGGGCCCAGGAGCTCATCCACTCCGAATTGGCCGCCATGGGTCCGATGAAGCGGGCCGAGAAGCTCGTCCTCGGGGTCTTCGGTTTTGCGGCTTTTTCCTGGATCGCCGCTCCGATGCTGGCCAAGAACAGTGCGGTCGCCTCCGCACTGCCGTGGCTCGAGAGTGTCTCCGACGCCATGGTTGCGATGATCGTGGCGGTCCTGCTCTTCATCATCCCGGTGAACAGGGACGAGCGGCTCCTCGACTGGAACTCCGCGCTCAAGCTCCCCTGGGGCATCCTGTTGCTGTTCGGTGGCGGTATCGCCATCTCTTCCCAGTTCACTTCCAGCGGTCTGAGCGAGTGGATCGGGGGCCGCGTGGCAGGACTGGAGGGTGTGCCCATGTGGGTGCTGATCCTTGCGGTCCTGGTGTTGGTGCTCTGCCTGACCGAGCTCACCAGCAACACGGCCACCGCCGCGACCTTCCTGCCGATCATGGGCGGTGTCGCGGTCGGCATGGACATCGACGTTCTCGCCCTGGTCATCCCGGCGGTCCTGGCCACTTCGATGTCCTTCATGCTCCCCGTGGCGACCCCGCCGAACGCGGTCGCCTTCGGTTCGGGTTATGTGAAGATCACCGAGATGCTCCGCGCGGGCCTGTGGTTCAACATCACGGCGTTGTTCATGATCATGTTCGCGATGTACGGCCTCTTCAGCTGGGCGCTCGGGGTGGAACTCTTCTAGAAGATCAAGCCGGCCCCCTGCCCGTGGACATCCACGGGCAGAGGGCTCGCCTTTTTCGTGTACCCGCGGTCAGGAACGCTCCTCGGAGGGCGGGTCGGCCGGGGTGGAGGTGGCCGCCAGGTCGTCGAACCGGGTGGCGTCGGTCGGTTCCGTCCGGGCCAGGTATCCGGCCCGGACCATCGCGTTGCCGCCGACGGCCGCCGTCGACAACTGCACCAGCAGAGCGAGCCCGATCTTGAGCGTGTTCGCCGGTGTCGGGTAGTGCAGCAGCAACCCGAGCAGCAAGAGGGACGTGCCGAGCCCGGCCGCGATACCCACACCACTCAGTCGGGCGTAGAAGTCACGGAGCCGGAGCAGACCGAACGCGCCCACGAGAAAGATCAGGGCGCCGCCGATCATGCATGCCGTTGCGATGATCTCCAGCACGGTCATCGTTTGCCTCCGCTGATCAAACGGGCGATGGACAGGGCCGACAGGAAACCGACCAGAGTGCACACCACCACGATGTCGATGACCAGGTCGGTTTCCAGGCGGTGGCCGAGCAGGGCCACAAGGCCCACGAAACCGAAGAAGATGACGTCGGCGCCCGCACCACGGTCGGCACTGGACGGGCCGATGAGGATCCGATAGGCGGCGAGCGCCATCGCCAGGACGATCGCGACCAGACCGATGTCGATGATCTGCATCAGTGCTCACCCCTCTCGGGGAGCTCGGGGACCGTGGGGTGCGCGGACACACCTGCCCGCGGCCGGGTCACGGCAAGGAGGTGGTCCTCCATGGTGTGGATGTCCTCGCAGAAGGAGGCACGGTCGTCCACGTACATGCCGTGTACCCACAGCCGGGCGGGACGCTTCTCGTCGACCGCCACGGTCACCGTGCCCGGTGTCAAGGAGATCATGTTGGCCAGCATGGTGATCTCGAAATCGGTCTCGCAGCGGGTCGGTACCTCGACAAAAGCCGGAGTTGACGCGCTGCCCGGTGTCATGACGTCCGCCATGACCTGGAAGGAGGTCTTGACGACCTCGGCCCCGAAGTAGAAGGGGAACCAGAGCACGCGCAGTGCCCACAGCAGGTAGGTCATCGTCCCAGCACCGCCTCGACGTAGGGGGAGGTGTCCATCAGCCCTTGTGCGGCCTGGGCGCTCAGATCGAGCAGAACCTGGGCACCCAGGCCGATGCACAGGGTGGTCAGCGCCAGCACCAGGCCGGGGACGATCAGGGCGGTACGCACTCGTTCCTGGGGTGGCGCTTCGGTGCGGGTCACGGTCCCGACAGCGCCTTCGGAGCCTTCGGAGGTTCCGTTCCGGTCGGGGAGGTGTTCGGTCTCGGGTGGGGTGCCCCAGAAGACACCACCCCAGATCTTGAGCATGGACATCAGGGTGATGAGGCTGACCATGATCGCGATGGCCGCCGCCGCCCACTGCCCGGCTTCGACCGCCCCGATGACGAGTGTCAGCTTCGCGACGAACCCGGAGAAGGGCGGCAGCCCGGACAACGACAGGGCGGCCGCCATGAAGACCAGGGCGATGAGGGGCTGTCGACGGCCGATACCGCCGAGCTTGTCCAGTGCACCGGTGCCGTGGGTGTGTTCGACGGCGCCGGTGGACAGGAACAGGGAAGCCTTCACGATCATGTGGTGGATCAGATAGAAGATGCCCGCCATGAGGCCGAACCGGGTGAACAGGGCCACGCCCAGGAGGATGTAGCCGATCTGGCTGATCATGTGGAAGACCAGGATGGAGCGGGTGTGGTTCTCACCCACCGCCCCCAGGACACCGATGAGCATGGTGGCGCTGAACGCGGTCACGCCGATCCACAGGTAGGTGGAGTCGCCGTCGAAGACGGTGGCGTAGAGCCGGTAGATGGCGTAGATGGCGACCTTGGTGTGCAGGCCGGAGAACAAGGCGGTGACCGATGCGGAGGTGAAGGGGTAGGTGCGTGACAGCCAACCGTGTACGGGCACGACCGAGGCCTTGATGGACAGGGCGAGAAGGACCACACCCATGCCCACCGCGACGGCGGGTGATTCCTTGGCCGCCCCGGCGAGTTCACCGATGTGGACGGTGCCCGCCACCCCGTAGACCAGGGCGACCCCGGCCAGGAAGACGGTGGAGGTCAACAGGTTGACGGTCACGTAGATCTGACCGGCCTCGATCCGGCCCAGTGTGCCGACCATGGCCAGGAGGCCGTAGGCGGGCAGCAGCATGACCTCGATGAACACGAACATGTTGAACACGTCCCCGGTCATCAGGGCCCCGGACACGCCCGCGTACAGCACCATCACCACCGCCGAGAAGAACGGTCGTTCGTCGTCGCCGACGACGGAGGCGAAGGCGGAGCAGACCAGGATCAGCAGGGCGGTGGTCCACAGCATCAGGGCGCTGAAGACGTCCACCACGAACGGGATGGAGATCCCGTTCTTCCACAACCCGACGTTGTGCGCCAGTACCGAGCCCTCACGTGTGAGCCAGATCAGACAGCTCGACGCGAGCAACCCGGCCGCACTCGGCACCGTGTACAAAGTCCTGCGCAGCCACAGCGGGGCACGGTGGAGCACGGCCAGGAGCCCGGCGGCGATGAGGGGGACCCCCACGAACAGGGGAAGGAGAGCAGGGTTCATGAGACGTCCTCGGTGTCGTCGTCGCTACCTGAGGCGGCGAGGGTCAGCATGTAGATGACGATCGAGAAGGCGATCACGATCGCGGTGAGGACGAAGGCCTGCGGAAGTGGGTCCGCGAACTTTTCGGCCGATGCGCTGCCCAGCAGGGGTTGACCGCGGCGGAAGATGCCGCCCGCCGACATCAGCAGCAGGTTCACCGCGTGCCCCACCAGCAGGAGTCCGAACACGATGCGGACCATTCCGCGTTGCAGCATCAGGAAGACACCGCCGGCAACCATGATCGCGATGGTGATGGCAAGGGTCATCGAGCACCTCCGGTGGTGGGGCTGTCCAGGGCGGGTTCGATGGGGGGTTTTCCGTCGTCTTCACCGTCCCCCTCACGGGGGGTTTCGGGGGCCGAGGGGCCCGGAGGGGGCGAACCACCGTCTTCCAGCCCCAGTTTGTTGAGGGCGGTCAGGATGACGCCCACGACGGCCAGGTAGACACCGATGTCGAAGACCAGGGCAGTGGTGAAGTGGTAGTACTCACCGCCCGGCAAGGGGATGTCGGCGTGCAAGGGCCGCAGGAACGAGCCGTCCACGAAACCGAGCACCCCGGAAACCGCCGCGACGACGATGCCGCTTCCGATGATCGCCGGGTAGGCCAGACGGATGGGTGCGGCCGAATCACGGGGGGCGACCAGGTAGCCCAGAGAGAAACCGGCCCCACCGACAAGACCGGCGATGAATCCACCTCCGGGTTCGCTGTGCCCCCGGAACAGCAGGTACGCGGACCAGATGACGAGCAACGGCATGAGGAAACGGGCGACCGTGCGCATCAGTACCGTGTTGGCCGCGGAAGGATGGACGGCGTTGGTGTGGGAGACGTCGACCACCCGACTCTTGTCCGTGGGTATCAGGGTGCTGGAGTCGAGGACGGCGACGATGATGAGCCCGGCCACCCCCAGGACGGTGAGTTCGCCGAGGGTGTCCAGTGCGCGGTAATCGACCAGGATCGTGTTGACGACGTTGCCGCCACCGGTGTCCTCCGGGGCGTTTTCCAGGAAGTACTCCGCTGCGGTGGAGAGCTTCCTGCGCCCGGTCAGCGTGTAGGCCGCCACCCCCGCGACGAGGCCCGCACCGATCGCGATCACCGCGGTCAGGGCGGTCCTGTTCGGCTTGACGCGGTGGAAGTAAGGGGGCAGGCGTCGCAGCACCAGTACCGCCACCACCACGGTGAGGACCTCCACGAGCAGCTGTGTCAGAGCCACGTCGAATGCGCCGAGGAAGAACAGCCACAGTGCGGTGGTGAACCCGGCGACACCGACCAGTGCCAACGCGGCGAGCCGGGAACGGGACAGCACCGCGCTGAGGACAGCCACGGCCATCAGCGCGACCAGGAGCCAGTCCAGGGGTTGCCAGGTCCGGCCCGTGGGTGGTGGAACGTCCACCCCGAAGGCCAACACGGCCCCGGCCATGATGATGAGCATCACCGTGGTCACACCCAGGTGGAAGGCCGGGGAGTCGGAGCGGGTGAGGTCGCCGGTACGGCGACCGAGCCGGATGGTGCCCGCGTGGAGGGTCTCGAAGATCGAAACCCCTCTGACCGGGGCAAGGGAACGGTCGCTCAAGGTCTTGCCCCCGCGGGTGCGCCACACGACCAGGATGCCAAGGACGATGACCAGGGCGGACATCCCCAGTGGGGTCTTGAAACCGTGCCACAGCAGAAGGTGTGCCTTCACCGGACGGTGGGTGGCGTTCTGTGCGGCGACGTTGACGAGCGGGTCGAGGACGAAGGCCGTCAGGCCGAAGAACAGTCCGGTCAGTGCGGGCAGGGCCGCCGGTCCCCAGAAGGAGAAGGGGGCCTCGTAGACCTGCTCGGAGCGGGTCGGGTCGCGGGGTTCTCCCCAGAAGGCTCCGTACACGAAGCGGAACGCGTAGGCGAAGGTGAGCACCGAGGCGGCCACCGCGGCTGCACCGACCAACGCACCCGTCCAGCTCGGTCCCGGTGCTTGGAGGAAGGCCTCGAAGAGGTTCTCCTTGCTGATGAAGCCGAGGAAGGGCGGGATGCCTGCCATGGAAAGCGCGGCCAAGGTGGCGATGGTGGTGGTCAGGGGCATGCGGTGGCGCAGGCCACCGAGTCGGCGAAGATCCCGGGTGCCGTTCTGGTGATCGACCAGTCCGACGACCATGAAGAGTGCGGCCTTGAACAGGGCGTGGGTCAGGGTGTGGATGGTGGCGGCCACGAGCGCTGTGCGGGTACCCACGCCGATGGCGGCGACCAGCAGACCGAGTTGGCTGACGGTGGAGTAGGCGGCCAACGTCTTCATGTCGTGCTGCTGGAGGGCGAACAGGGCGCCCAGGAGCGCGGTGATCAGACCGAAGGTGATCAGGACCAGGTTCCACAGGACCAGGTCACCGAAGGCGGGGGTGAAGCGCATGGCCAGGTAGATGCCTGCTTTGACCATGGCTGCGGCGTGTAGGTAGGCGCTGACGGGGGTGCTTGCGGCCATGGCGTCGGGCAGCCAGTAGTGGAAGGGGAACTGTGCCGATTTGGTGAACACCGACACGATCACCAGCACGGCCACCAGGGAGACGAACCCTTTTTCCTGTGTCCAGGACGTGTCGGCCAGGATCTGGCTCAGCTGTGTGGTTCCGGTGCGGACGATGAGCAGGACCACCGCGCCCAGGAGTGTGAGCCCTCCGATGACGGTCAGGAGGAAGGATCGAATGGCGGGGCGGTCGGCGTCGGTCCCGGAGAGTCCGATGAGGTAGAACGACGCGATGGTCGTCAGTTCCCAGAAGAAGTAGAGCAGAACGAGGTCGTCGGCCAGGACGAGTCCGGTCATGGCAAGGGCGAACAGACTCATCAGTACGTAGAAGCCGAGTCTGCGTCCTGGGGGGAAGTAGCGGGTGGAGTAGGCCATGATCACCGCGCCGACACCGAGTACGAGCAGGGTGAACAGCCACCCGATGCCGTCCATGCGCAGGTGGAACTCCACCCCGATCTGCGGCATCCACGGCAGGGAGACGGTGAGTGGTTCTCCTTGGACCAGGACTTGCGGGGCCTGGGCGACCACGAGCGTGGCCAGGATCGAAAGGACGGCCGCGACGGGCCATCCGGCGTTCCTGCCCAGGAGGCGGTCCAGTAATGGTGTGCACAGCACTGTCGCCGCCAGGACCAGGAACAGAGTCAGTAGCACCACGCCACTGTCCTTTCACAGCTTGTCGCCGTTCCTCTTTCGGCGCAGCACGACACGGTGGAATGCAGGCCGATCCCGGAGCCGTGGGCTCAGGGTGAGGGGAGATGGATCACAGGGGGAAAGGATCAGTGGTGTCCCGGCGGGCACGCACTGAGTTCTCCGTGGGCGCT
>DXDP01000061.1 GCA_019115445.1 Candidatus Nocardiopsis merdipullorum | reverse complement strand
GAAACACGTGCCCGTGGTCGTATCGACGGTATCGATCTGGCCACCACACGCGCCGATCTTGTTCGCGCGGTGTGTGAGGGCGTGGCCTACGCGGCCCGGCACTGCTTGGAAGCGGCGGGATGGAACGGTCGGGTCACGGTCTGTGGGGGTGGGGCACGCAGTGATGCGTGGTTGGACATCTTCGCGCGTGTTCTGGGCCGCACTTTGCACGTGGCGCCCGGGAGTGAGGTCGGTGCGCGCGGTGCGGTCCTCGGAGCTGCCGAGGCACTCGGTCACAAGATCGATGTCGACACCTGGACCGGTTCGACGCGTTCACGCGTACCCGATCCCACCCTGGTCGACCACTACGAGCACGGTTACCGCAACTACCTGGAACGTGTTGCCTCGGCCCGAGCGCACTGGCGTTCCGTCGGGTCGGTGACCGTTGCCGACGATCCACAAGGAGGTGCGAGGACTTGAAGGTCCTGATCGCGGGTGACCACTTCGTCCGGTCCGACCTGTTGTCCGAGGCTCTTCGGGCACGGGTCGACCGACCCTTGGACACGGTGGAGCTCACCTTGCCCTGGCCCCTGACGCCCTATGGGCGGGTCGCGGAGGTGGATGAGGCTTCCGACGCCGAGGACGACCTGATCGCCGCCCTGCCCGGCGCGGAGGTCGCCCTCACCCAGATGGGGCCGTTCACCGAACGTGTGCTGGCACAGGCCGACGCGCTGAAACTCATCGTGTGTTGCCGGGGAGGGCCGGTCAACGTCAATGTCGCAGCAGCGGCCGAGCGTGGTGTCGCCGTGGCCGCCACACCGGGGCGCAACGCGGTTGCCGCCGCCGAGCACACCGTGGCGCTCCTGCTCGGGGCGATGCGTTCCTTGCCGCGTCTGCACTCCGGTGTCGTGGCGGGTCAGTGGCGCAGCGACCTGTACGCCTACCACGAGTGCGGAAGGGAATTGGGTGAGGCCACCGTCGGCCTGGTCGGTTACGGCGCCATCGGCGGCCGGGTGGCGCGTGTGCTGCGTGCCTTCGGTGCGACAGTACTGGTCGCAGATCCCTACACCGACCCCGGCCCGGAGGTGGAGCGGGTGGAGTTGTCCGAACTGCTGCGGCGTTCCGATGCGATCAGTTTGCACGCACGACTCACTCCACAAACACGGCACATCATCGGGCGGGCGGAGATCGACCGGATGCGTCCGGGCGCGGTCCTGGTCAACACGGCCCGTGGCGGCCTGCTGGACTACGATGCCGCGGCAGACGCGCTGGCCGAGGGGCGGCTCGCGGCGGCGGGGTTCGACGTGTTTCCCGAGGAGCCCCTTCCCCAGGATTCACGCCTGCGTGACCTGCCCAACGTGGTCATGACACCGCACCTGGCCGGCGCCACCCGGCAGACCGCCGAACGGGCGGCGCGCCTGGCCGGCGAGGCGGTGGCCGACTTCCTGGCGGGTTCGTCCCCGGTCGGACTGGTCGAGCCGCCGACAGCCCGCTGACGGAAAAGACACACGAAGGCGGCGGGTCGTCGGCCACGGCCCGCCGCACCACTGTGGTCGGTCAGCCCGCGGGCATCTGCACGTTCGGGTCCACCGTGGCGAAGTGGCAGGCAACGGGATGCCCGGTACCGCGCGGTTCCAGCGCGGGCTCCTCGTCCCGACACAGACTCTGGGCCTTCCAGCAGCGGCCGCGGAATCGGCAACCGCTCGGGGGATCGACCGGTGAGGGCGGGTCGCCGCGCAACACGATCTCTTCCCCTTCGCCCTGCGGTTCCTGCCAGTCCGTGATGCTCGGTGCGGCGGACAGCAGCGCCTGCGTGTAGGGGTGCGAGGGCGACCGGTAGATCTCCTCGGTGGTACCCGTCTCGACGATGGTGCCGAGGTGCATCACGGCGACCCGGTCGGCGACGTGGCGGACCACGCCCAGGTCGTGGGAGATGAACAGGTAGGCCACACCCAGGTCTTGTTGGAGTTCTTCCAACAGCTTCAGGATCTGCGCCTGGATCGACACGTCCAGGGACGAGACGGCCTCGTCGCAGACGATGAGCTTGGGGCGTACGGACAAGGCGCGGGCGATGCTGATCCGTTGGCGCTGGCCACCGGAGAACTGGTGCGGGTAGCGGAAGGCATGGTTCGGGTTCAGCCCGACACGCTCCAACAGCGTCTTCACTTCACGGTCCTGGTCCTGCTTCGGCACCACACCGGGGTGGATCCGCCACGCCTCCTTGATCAGCTGCTCCACCGTCATCCGGGGATTGAGCGAGGCGTAGGGGTCCTGGAAGACCATCTGTATGTCACGGCGCACCTCACGCAGGTCCTTGCCTCGCAGGGCCAAAAGGTCCCGTCCTTCGAAGCGCACACTTCCGGAGGTGGGGGCCATGAGGCGGACGATGGTGCGAGCCAGGGTCGACTTGCCGCACCCGGACTCTCCGACCAGACCGAGTGTTTCACCGCTTGCGATGTTCATGTTGACTCCGGAGAGCGCGTGTACCTCGGCCCGGCGCCCCCACGCGCCCTGTCTGGTCCGGTATCCGGCGACCAGGTCGGTGACTTCAAGCACCGGTGGTGTCGATTGCTGTCCCACGGGAAAGCACCTCCTCTGCGAAGTGGCATGCGCTGGTACGGCCGGGGGCGACCTGCCGGAGCAAGGGTTCCTCCTTCCGGCATCGTTCACGGGCGAAGGGGCAACGGGGATGGAAGACACACCCGGACGGCAGGTCCGCGGGGTCGGGCGGTTGCCCTTCGATGGGTCGGATCTGCTTCCCCTGTCCCGTGCTCGGGGTGGCTGCCATCAGCCCCGAGGTGTAGGGGTGGGCGGGTGCGCGGTAGACCTCGGGGATCGAACCGGTCTCTACCGCCTGACCTGCGTACATGACCACGACCGACTGCGCTGTGCGGGCCACGACCCCCAGGTCGTGGCTGATGATGAGCATCGCCTGCCCTTCTTGTCGGCGCCGCCGCAGCAGGCGAAGGATTTGTGCCTGGACGGTCACGTCCAGCGCCGTGGTCGGCTCGTCTGCGATGAGCAGTTTGGGTTCGAGCGCCAGCGCCATGGCGATGACCACACGTTGACGCATCCCCCCGGAGAACTGGTGGGGGTAGGCGGAGAACCGGTGGGCCGGTTCGGGGATACCCACCTCCTCCATGAGTGCGATGGTGCGTTCACGTGCTTGTTCGCGGCTCTGTCCCCGGTGGCGGCGGAACATCTCCGCGATCTGGTAGCCGATGGACAGTGAGGGGTTGAGCGCGCTCAACGGGTCCTGGAAGACCATGGCCACCTGTTCGCCGCGCAGCCGGTTCCATTCCTCCTCGTCGAGTTCGGTGAGGTCACGGCCTTCGAAGCGGAGTGAGCCCGAGGCGATCCGGGCCTGTTCGGGAAGCAGTCCCATCACCGCCAGCGAGGTCAGGCTCTTGCCACTGCCCGACTCGCCCACCACGGCAAGGGTCTGCTCCGGTTCGATCACAAGTGACATGTCCCGCACCGGGCGGACGCTTGCGTTCGTGGTGTCGAACGCGATGGCCAGCCGGTCCACCTCCAGGAGGGGATGTTTCGTGTTCTTCTCCTGCATCGCACCGGTCACCGCTTCCCTCTGTGTCGGATCGGCGTCCGACGCTGCGTATTCGTTGCGATTGGTCACGCCGACACCTTTTTCTTCGGATCGGAGGAATCCTGGAGTGCGTCACCCAAGATGCCGACGCACACCACCACGAGGGTCAGGGCGAGTCCGGGGACGGCCGCGATCCACCAGGCAGAAGCGATGTAGTCCCGGCCGTTGGCGATGGTGGCCCCCCAGGACGCCTGATCGGCGGGCACACCAAGACCGAGGAAGCTCAGCGCGGCTTCGGCGACCATGGTCAGGCCGATCTGGACCGTGCCGGCCACGATCAGCGGTTGCAGGCACGAGGGCAGCAGGTAGCGGACCATGATTCGTGTGTGGCCCGCACCCAACACACGCGCCGAGTCCACGAACTCCAGGTTGCGGGTGGCCAACGTCGATCCGCGTACCACCCTGGCGAATATCACCCACCGTGTCACCGCGAGTGCGATGATGACGTTGAGCAGGCTCGGGCCGAGCACGCCCGCGAGCAGGATCGCCAACAGGATGCTGGGGAAGGCCAGCTGCATGTCCCCCAGCCGGGAGATCACCGCGTCCAAGGGGCCGCCGAAGTAACCGGCCAACAGCCCGAGCACCAGGCCGAGCAGTCCACCCAGGACCACGGTGGCCAACCCGACCTGCAGTGACACCCGGGTTCCCGCGATGACCTGTGCGAGGAGGTCGCGGCCCACCTGGTCGGTGCCCAAGATCGCCAGTGTTCCGTCCTCCAGCCGGCTGCCCGGGGGCAGCAGTCTGTCGACGGGGCTGGTTGCAATGGCGTCGTAGGGGTAGAGCAGGGGCCCCACGAGAGCCACGGCTGCGAAGAGGATGAGGACGCTCGCGGCGACGACCGTCCGCCGGTGGGTCCGGCCGACGCCGGCACGCTCAGTGGTCTCGGCTGTCATCACGCATTCTCCAGGGTTGTGCGCGGGTCGAGGTAGGCGTGGACGATGTCCACGAGCATGTTGAGCACGATGTAGAAGACGGCGATGAGGACGATGGCGGCCTCGGCCACCGCGTAGTCGCGGTTGGTGATGGAGTCGATCATCAACGACCCGATACCGGGCCAGGCGAAGACCACCTCGATGATGACCGCGTCGGCGATGAAATTACCCATGATCAGGCCGAACACCGTCACCACCGGGGTGAGTGTGTTGCGTACCACGTGGATGTTGAAGACCACGCGTGAGCCCAGCCCCTTGGCTCGGGCGGTGCGTACGTACTCCTTGCCGAGCTCCTCCAGCGTGCCGTTACGCACAAGTCTTGCCAGCCAGCCGAGGAACGGTAGAGAGAGCGTCACCGCCGGCAGGATCAGGCCGGTGGGCGTGGCCTCGGCCCTGTTGGGCAGGATGTCCAGGGTCCTGGCGAAGATCAACATGAGCACAAGACCGACCCAGAAGGACGGCAGTGCCTGCCCGACCAGGGAGAGGTTGGTGACCAGGCGGTCGCCCCAACCACCCACGTGGCGGGCGGCGTAGACACCGAGTGGGAAACCGACCCCGATCGTCAACAGCATGGCGTAGGCGGCCAGCGCGAGCGTGGGGGGCATGCGTTCCAGTGCGTTGGTCAGCGCATCACCGCCCAGGCGCCAGGACTCACCGAAGTCGAGACGGACCACGTCGGCGAGGTGCTCCAGGTACTGCACGAACAGGGGGTCGTTCAACCCCATCTCCTCGCGCATCGCGTCGAGTTGTTCCGGGCTCGCCTCGTCACCGGCCATGAGCGAGGCCGGGTCGCCCGGGATCACTCGCAGAACCACGAAGACGATGGTGATCGCCCCGAATGTCAACAGCAGCGACTGTGCCAGGCGCCGCAGCAGGAAGCCGGTCATGTGCGGGACCTCCTCGGCAGTACCGTCCGGTGCTCTTGGTCAGGGTGTGACGGCCCCCCGTGGGGACGAGGTCCCCCGCTCGTGGGGGAATGCACTGGATCGACGGGTGACCAGTTGTGGGGGTAGACGTTTCTTGTCACGGTCTTCATGCTTGTTCCGATCCTTGATACGCCGGAACAGGAGATCGACCGCTTCGGTGCCGATCTCCGCCGCGGGCAGACGGACGGTGGACAGCGGAGGGCTCAAGTAGGGGGCGAACGGGTGGTCGCCGTACCCTCCGACAAGGACGTCCTCGGATACGCGCAACCCTGATTCCTCGAGTGCGCGGTAGACGCCCAGAGCGAAATAGTCGT
>DXDP01000007.1 GCA_019115445.1 Candidatus Nocardiopsis merdipullorum | reverse complement strand
GAGCCAGGAAGGAAATCGGACACAGGGCGCCCCGCCGCGATCGGGAGAGTCGAAGAAGTCGTTGTTCGCTGGAGGAAGGGACCGAAAACCCGTGACCTTCAACCGTTCCGCGAGCCGGGGAGCGTCGATCCAGGGGCTCTCGGACGGCCAATGGGAGATATCGGCGGCCACGAACGACTCGCCCCGGGTCTCCACGATGGCTCCGACTCCGAATGGAACGATGGTCTGAGTTTGGCGAATACGCAGTTTGCGGGTCATGACCGGGCTCCCTTCACGGTGATCTGACACTCCCGGTCCACCGAACGGACCGAGTGCAGCGTCTCCCACAGACCGTTTCTGCGGTCGAAGTTCTTCAGGACGTGTCGTGTCGAACGACCTTGCCCGCTCCAGTGGAGAGTGGCACCGGCCGAACGCGCGGCGGAGGCCGAATCCCGCCAGTCGTCGATGAGTTCCTTCAACTCCACGCCGGTGTCCGATACGGAGTCGGGGGCGGCCCGCTCCACCCAGGACATGAGCCGCTCGGCGGTTTCGGAGACGATGTCGGGGTGATCCAGGATCAACGACGCCCGATCCTCACCCGCCCAACCGTGACCGTGTCGAAGGAGGATGACCAGGGCGGCGTGCAGAGCGCGTTTACGTGAGGGGATCGACCACGGGGTGACGCTGGAGGGCTCCACGTGCCGGTACAAGGACCGGTGGAACACCCCGAAGGTCTCGTAGTGTGATCGGTCCCGTGGCTTGGTGGCGTTGAAGAATGAGACGATCAATCCCGGGACGCGGTCGCGCCCCACCCGGCTGGTCGCCTGGATGTACTCGGCGGCGGCCTTGGGCTGACCGAGCATCAGCATGAGGGCCAAACGGTCGATGTCGACGCCGACGGAGAGCATGTTGGTACAGGCCAGGAAAGAGACCGCGGAGGGGGAGGAACGGTCCTCGTACAGCCGTGCCAGCAACCGCGGTTGTTCCTCACGGTCCAGGTTGCTGGTGAGTTCTTGGACCGAGGCCTCCGAGAGCTCTCGTGTCCCCAGGCCGTCCCCGCCCATACCGATGAGCTGGGCGGGGATGTCGTCCCGTGCCGAGGTCAGGGTCCGGCCGAGTTCGCGAAGGCTGTGGTGGTAGGCCACCAGCGTCCAGTAGTCGTCGAGGTGTTCTTCGGGCAGTCGGGCGGCCTCGTGGAGCAGGGCCGACGCCGTGGTGACCGTGGCCCGGGCCGCGGTGTGCCCCTGTGCCATGACGCCGAGGTAGAGGCGTCCGGGAGAGTCCTCATCGGGTTCGGCGAAGTAGGAATGGCGTGAGTCCAATCCTGGTGGCGGGAAGAGCTGGACGTCGCGGCCGTACATGCGGCGGATCTGTTCGTCCGAACGTCGGATCGTCGCCGTGGACGCCACCACCTTGGGTGGAACACCGTCCCAGGAACACAGTTGGAGGACCGCCGACTCGTACAGGCCGACGGTGGTGCCCAAGGGCCCGGTGAGGAGATGCAGTTCGTCCTGGATCACCAGTGAGGGCCGCAGCCGTCCGTGACCACCGAACAGCCGTCCGGCCCTGGGCTCCCAGGCCAGCCGGGCGAACTTGTCCACGGTTCCGAGTAGGAAGGAGGGCGGGTGGTCGTACAGGTGGGTATCGACCACCCGTACGGGGAGCTCTTCGTGGAAAGCGCACTCATCACGCGGACAGAAGAAGGAGAATGACGACGGTGAAGTCCGCACGCCGTAGTCGCTCGGGTCCGAGGACTTGTTCTCGGGCATGATCCGGGTACCACACCAGGGGCACCGGTCCAGAATGAAGGCGTCGGTCGGCCGGGCCGCTTCTCGTTGCTGCTCGGCGAGTTCGTGGGCTCGATCGTAGGTGTTGGGCGTGGTGGCCTCGCCCACCCACAGACCGAGGGAGAACGGTTCGGCTCCGAGGTCGAGACCTGGAGAAGGCTCTTGCCGAGAACGTCGCCTCAGATGTTCGAGGGCGCACACGGTGGTTCCCGCTCGCTGGAACTGCTGGGTAGTGAGCAGACTGAGCGTATAGCGGCTGAGCACGGCGGTTCCTCCTCCGGCCGTACCGTGCCGCAGCCGTCGCAGGACCATCTCGAAGCATGCCAGCAGGAGATAGGCCTCGGTCTTACCACCGCCGGTGGGGAACCATATGACGTCCACGCTCTCCCGATCGGAGCGGGTGGGATCGATCAGGCCACCGACACAGAGTAGGAAGAACCCGAGCTGAAAGGGTCGCCAAGCGTAGGAGCCGTCAGGGGAGGTGTCCTGAGGTAGGGGATCGTGTCGGGTCCGTGGGGTGCCGGCTAGATCCTTGGCGCCATGGCGCATTTGTAGGGCCATCGTTCGGTTGGCGACCCTGAAGGCGGCTAGTGCAGCCGGATCCGCGCAGACCAACCGTGCCCCCTCCTCCATCCGTTCGACCGCTGTCCGTATGCGTCCCAGGATGCGTTCGGCGGCTTCTCGGCCCCACCCGGGAATCCGCGCGTCGGCCTCCTGCACACACCGTTCGTACCAGTCCCGGTAACCATGGGTGAAGGCGGTCAGCTCACGGGCGAGTTCTGGTGAGGGCAGAGACACATCGCCGAGAAAGGACAGCTTCAGCGCACGCGCGTCGGTCGGCCCGGAGTGCCGCACCTTCAGCACTTCTTCGGTCGGCATGATCTCGGTACCGACCAGATCGGGAGGACCATCGTCCCCACCGGGGGTCGACCGTTCTTCTCGGACCGCGCAACCATGCCCGAT
>DXDP01000060.1 GCA_019115445.1 Candidatus Nocardiopsis merdipullorum | reverse complement strand
ACAATACCAGCGCACCGCCCACAGGATCACATCACCCTGGAAATGGCGCCACTTGAAATCCGTCATCGTTCCGTCCGTCCAATCTCCGCCAAGCATGCTCAAGCTTCACGATTTTTGCAACAGAGCCGCGTGGATGATGTTGATGACAGTGGTGCACTTGGCGGTGGAAGAGCCGAGGATCGCCACCGAGTTGCCGCAGATGTCGATGGCCGCGTCGACGGGGACAGCGATCTGGTTACCACTGGCCACACCACCCGAACCATCGGTCTCGGCGTGTCCACTGGCCTGGTAGAGGACTTCGGAGACCTGAGTGCACTCGGCGGAGGAGATGCCCAGGGCGGCGAGCGAGTTTCCGCACAGGTCTGCCTCGATGTCGACGGGGACGACGATCTGGTTACCACTGGCCACACCGTCGGAGCCATCGGTCTCGGCGAACGCGGCGGTGAGTGGTGTGGTGACCAGGCCGGCGGTGAGAACCGTGGCGAAGGAGTAACGGAACGTATTGCGCATGGTGCGGCCTTTCACGAAGTCAGCCAGGGGACGGCACCGGGGTTTCCGGGGCCTGCGGGCCCGTCGCCGACAACGGCGATGAGGCGGGGCGACCCGCATACGTACTTGGAGTCGGCGCCCAGCTTTCTTCGGGGAGTTTTCCCCGGGACGGACCACCGACGGACCGAAACGCTAGCAAGTCACCAGATACGCACAAGCACTTTGCAGAAATAACCACACCGCAAGAAGTGACCCAAGGTGACGGAAAAACATCTGTCCGGTGTAAGTGCTGGTCACAGCACCAAAAGCAAACACGAAGAGCTATCTTCGTCCGACTTGGGGTGACAAAAAACGAATAAAAAATTACCGGTAAACCGAAAGATCGAAGCAACTAAACAGCTTCGTCCATCCATAAAAATACATCGAAGTACGTTTTACACCCTTTGTGTAATTCCTGAGGAAATCGAGGGGACGAGGACCCGGCCAGGCATCTTGAGCCACTCAGCGGCCACACCCACCGCGACGAACATCTGCCCTCAACAGCCGGCTCGATCCACCAGAAGAGCTAAACAGAAAGTAATAGGCTGACTCCACAAGGTGACCAAGCCGTGAGTACAGCCAACCGGAGACGTGTGACATGCGTCCCAAAGTGGACAGCCCCTCCGTCTCCCCTAACTTCTGGAGCATGCATGCAGCCCTCCCTGTCCCCACCCCCTCCCACCCGCACGACACTTCGTGCGGGCTCTGCCGCACTGGCACTGGCACTCCTGACCTCGTGCTCCTCCCCCGAACCGGAGAACCACAGTGAGGTCGACGAGGGTGCGGTGGATCCCGAGGAGACCAGCGAGGAAAACGCCTCCGACGAGGAAGCAGAAGAGGAAAGCGCCCCCTTCACCGTCGCTTTTGGCGGAGATGTGATGTTCGAGGGCATACTCCGCCCCCTTCTGGACGAACCCTCCACCGCCCTCGACCCCATCTCCGAACAGCTCTCCGCCGCAGACCTGACCATGGTCAACCTGGAAACCGCGATCACCGAAGGGGGAAACCCCGCACCCGACAAGGAATTCGTCTTTCGCGCCCCGGCCGAAGCTCTGGAGGCCCTCGACCACGCCGGGGTGGACGTGGCCACCCTGGCCAACAACCACGGCATGGACTACGGCGAGGCCGGACTCGTCGACACCCTCGACAACGGTGAGGCATCTGCCGTGGAACTGGTCGGTGCGGGCCACGACATCGACGAGGCCTACACACCCCACATCACCGAGATCAACGGCCAAAGCATCGCCCTGTTCGGCGCCACCGACGTCATGGACGAGCACCTCATCTCCGACTGGACCGCCGGTGAGGACAGCCCCGGCATGGCCTCCACCAAACACGAGATGAAGGACCGAATGGTCGAGGCGGTCTCCGAGACCGCCGAGGAGGTCGACAACGTCGTCGTCTATCTGCACTGGGGACTGGAAGGAGCGCACTGCCCGCTTCCGCACGCGCCCGACCTGGCCGACGAACTCGTCGCGGCCGGGGCGAGCGCCGTCGTGGGCGGCCACGCGCACGTGCTGTCCCCCGGTGGGCACATGGACGATGCCTACGTGCACTACGGGCTGAGCAACTTCGTCTTCTACAACTTTTCCGGACCGACCGCCGAGACCGGGGTGCTCACCTTGACTTTCGACCAGGGCGCGGTCGTCGACTCCGAGTGGGCACCCGCTCAGATCCAGGGCGGTGTTCCGGTGCCCTACGAGGGCGACGCGGCGCAGGAGGCACACCAGGACTGGGTGGACATGCGAGAGGATTGCGGTCTTCCTCTCACCGACTCCCCTGTCTGAACCCCTGCACTCCGGGTGTACCGACCTGGAAGGTGGGTGTGGGTGACAACGGGTGGGGAGAAACGACCCCGACGGCGGAGGGGCCCGCACAACCGGTGGAGGGTCGGTTCGATCGTGCGGGCCCCGGCCGAGGAGGTGTCAGGACTCCGGGGCACCGTTGACCCGGCGGGGCAGCCCGAGCGGGTTGCCGTCCCGCAGTTCACGCGGCAGCAGTGACTGTGGCACGGACTGGAAACTGACCGGCCTCAGAAAGCGGCGAATGGCGGTACTGCCCACCGAGGTGTGCAAGGACGCAGTGGTCGCGGGGTAGGGGCCCCCGTGTGTCATGGCGTGGGTGACGGCGACCCCGGTCGGCCATCCGTTCCAGATCACCCGGCCCGCCAGCGAGGCCCCGAAGGAGAGCAGAGCCGGGGCAAGGGCGTCGTTCTCCTCCCCATGAACGGTGACGGTGAGCTGACCGTCCAGGACCTTGGCCGCTTCCAGCAGACGCTTCTCATCGGCGTAGGTGACAACGAGAGTGGCCGGCCCGAAGCACTCCTTGAGGAGCGAGTCGGCGTTGGCCAGCAGCGAATCCAGGTCGGTACGCAGCAGGGACGGTGACCATCCCTCCTCCGTCCGTTTCCCTTGGACGAGGGTTTCCGTGGCGGGGTGTTCGGTGAGTTCATCGAGGGTGTCGACAAAACCCTGGGCCACACGGTCGTTGAGGAGCGCGCCCGCAGAACGTTCGGTGAAGTCGGCGACAAGAGCGTCCAGCGCGGCCTCCTCCGGAACGAACACGACACCGGGCTTGGTGCAGAACTGACCGGTGCCGAGGTTGGCGGAGTCGGCGTACCCGGTGAGGATCTCCTCCCCACGAGTGTTCATCGCCGCACGGGTGACGAACACGGGGTTGATGCTGCCCATCTCACCGTAGAAGGGGATGGGGTCGGCGCGAGAGACAGCCAGGTCGTACAGAGCACGCCCCCCGGGGATGGACCCGGTGAAGCCCACTGCCCGGGTGAGGGGGTGGGTGACGGCGAGCTTGCCCGCCTCAAAGCCCTCGACCAGGGCGAAGGAACCCTCGGGGGCCCCTGCCTCGGTGAGTGCCGTGGTGACAAGGGACGCGGTGCGTCGGGCGAGCTCGGGGTGTCCGGGATGAGCCTTGACCACGACGGGGCAGCCCGCCGCCAATGCCGAAGCGGTGTCACCGCCGGCAGTGGCGAAGGCGAAGGGGAAGTTGCTGGCGCCGAACACGACGACGGGGCCGAGGGGGACGAGGATGCGGCGTGTGTCTGGACGTGGGGTCCCCCATTCCGGGTCCGCCGGGTCGAGGTGGGCCTCCAGGTAGGAACCTTCCTCCACGACGTCGGCGAACAGCCGCAACTGGAAGGTGGTGCGGGCGAGTTCGTTGCGGCAGCGTGCCTCCGGGTAGTGCGACTCCGCCATCGCGATGGGTACGAGCTCTTCCGCGGCCCCGTCGAGTGCGTCGGCGATCGCCCTCAAAAACCCAGCGCGCTCGACAGGGGACAGAGCGGCCAGGATCGGCGCTGCCGCCGTGGAGCGTTCGAGGACGACATCGAGCTCTTCCGGGGTGGTGTCGGTCGCTGCGGTGGTCATGCCTTGAGCCTCCTGGAGCCGTACGTGTGATCGCTCCCAACCATGCCATGCACCGCATGGAAAGCGCTATCCCCCTTGTGTCACACCTCCACACAGCGGTCTCACCGACCACACACAGAAGGCTTGTCCACCAAAAATGAAATTCCCCGGAACCAGGTGATTCCAGAAAGGCATCATAGGTTTCGTGACGACAAACTCCCGAAGCTCAACGCCCTCACGACCACACGGGTCTCCCAACACCAGCACCGGGACGCACATGACAAGCCGAACTCATGTACCGGCAAGCATCACTTTCGACGAACTCGCCTTCGCACAGGCACCTCTCCGTCGTCTCCCGGCCCAACAACGCAGCATGCTCCGTGTCCAACGAATGCTCGACTGCTGCGCCGACCTGCTCGACGAGGTGGGATACGAAAACCTGTCCACCACCAGGATCGCCGAACGCGCCGGTGTGGCCATCGGTTCCATCTACCAGTTCTTCCCGGACAAAAAGGCAATCACCCAGGCCCTTGGCCTGCGCTTCCTCGACCAGTTCGGCTCCCGGGTCATCGAACGCCTCGCCGATGCCTCCTTCTCCCACTGGACCGCCGCCGTCGACGCCGTTATCGACGAATATGTCGATATGCACCGAAACGTGCCGGGTTTTCGTAGTCTGCACTTCGGTGACATCGTCGACACCCGACTCCTCAACCACGACACAGAGAACAACCGGGTCATCTCGATCCATCTACGCAAGATCATCGTGTCCATCACCGGCATCCCCGACGACGAATCCCTCGACCGGGCCCTCCACGTCGCAGTCGAAGCCGCCGACGCCGTCCTCAAACTCGCCTTCCGAGACACACCCGACGGTGACCCAGCACTGATCGCCGAAGCAAAACGCCTGGTCAGCAGCTACCTGTCCGACTACCCCCAACGGCATGGAGGTGACCATCCATGACAGAACGAAGCACCCTGTCCGGACCGATCAGGGGAACGGCCGCGGGGGTGCCCTACCTTGCCCTTCCTCCCGCATCGGGCATCTGTCCGGCACCCCTTGTCCTGGGCATGCACGCTTTCGAACCACCCCGTAGCGAAGCCGCGTTGGCCGGTGCGATCCCCATGGCATCTCTCCCGGCATGGCGTGTCCACCTCGGCCTTCCGCTTTTCGGAGCCAGACTCCCGGAGGGTGGCGTGCCCGAAATCAACCGTCGTGGCGAACGCGATTATCTCGTCGAACTCTTCGGTCCCGTGGTCGAGGAAGCCGCCGCCGAACTACGTCGCGTCACCAAGGAGTTACGTGACACACTCCCCGTCACCGAAGCCACCGCCCTGGTCGGTGTGGGCGCCGGCGCGGCAGCAGGCCTGCTCGCCCTGGCCGAGAACCGCATCGAGGTCGACGCGGCCGCCGTCATCAACCCCGTCGTCGACCCGGCCCTGGTCATCAACGCTCGTGAGAAACGCACCAAGACCGATTACACATGGACTTCTCAGGCCGAGGACACTCGCGGGTGGTTGAACTTCCTCTCCCGGGCCGACGAGCTCGCACACACCAGCACCCCGCTCCTCATCGTCAACGGGCGCCGGGACGAGGTCGTGCCCCCCGCACAGGGCCATGAGCTGTACAGTGTTCTTGCCCGGCGGATGCCCGAACATGCACTACGTCACATCGTGGTCCCAGATCTGGCGCACGTGATCGGTCCCGAACCCGGTCTGGAGCCCGGTCCTCCGACTCCGGCCGGTGTACTCACCGACCGGGCCCTGACCGAGTGGTTCCACCGTCAACTGACCCCTTCGGCGCAGTTCCCAGCGTCGGAGCACGGCTGACGGACACCGCTTTCGAAGCGCCAAGACCCGCCGAGGACGTAGAGGTGACCGTTCACCGTATGCACTTCGCCATATCCGCCGGTGTCTTTTCCACAGACGCCACCGAGTCAGCCGGTGTGCGTTCCATGGGATCATCCAGGAAAGACCGCGCAAGCGGTCACTTGACCGTTTCGACTCATCCTTCAGGAGGGCGAACCACGTGACGGAACCGGCACCGGTCTTTGCCAGCGGGGTCGACAACGAGCGGTTGAACACACAACTGCGTTTCCTTCTGGAAGTGGACAAGCTCAAGCGGGTGTTGCGTCGGAACCTCCTCGTGGACGGCTCCCGCAGAGAGAACTCCGCCGAGCATTCCTGGCACCTGACCTTGTTCGCCCGTACTTTCGCCGAGTACGCACCCCCAGGCACCGACATCGGCCGAGTGACCGAGATGCTCGTGTTCCACGACATCGTCGAGATCGACGCCGGCGACACCTTCCTCTTCGACCGGGAGGGCAAGGAGAGTCAGGCCGCCCGCGAACGAGAGGCGGCCGACCGGATCTTCGCACTCCTGCCCGAGGACCAGGCCGAACACGCACACAAGCTCTGGGAGGAGTTCGAGGCCCGCCTCACCCCCGAGGCACGTTTCGCCCACTCCCTCGACCGTCTCTCCCCGATGCTGGCCAACTGGCACAACGAGGGTGGCACTTGGTCGCGTTTCGGTGTCACCCGGGGCGAGGTCATGGAAAAGGTCAAGGTCATCGCCGAGGGTTCCGAGGCATTGGGTTCCTATGCCACCGCACTGGTGGACGACGCCGACCGTCGAGGCTATTTCCGTTCCTGAGAACAGACCCCGAAAAGCCTCAGACCCGTCCGGCGAGGATCTGCACCGCAGCGGTCAGGCCCACGACGACCACACAGGCGCGTAGCGCTGTTGGGCTGAGCTTGCGCCCAAGACGTGCCCCCAGATAGCCACCCGTGATCGCACCGACCGCGATGAGCACCACCGCCTGCCAGGCAGGCGAGGCCAGCACGATGTAGAACGCCGCCGCCGTGGTGTTGGCCACCGTCGCCAGCAGGTTCTTGAGAGCGTTCAGCCGCTGCAGATCCTCGTCCAGGGCTGTCCCGAGCAGACTCAGCAGAATGATCCCCTGTGCTGCGGCGAAATAGCCGCCGTAGGTTCCGGCCCCGTACGCTCCCCATGGCAACCACCGGCCGCCCCCTGAACGGGACGGCCTGCGGGACCGTGCCCAGGCGGTGATCCGTGGCTGAAGGAGGATCAGCACGCACGCCGCACCGATCATGAACGGAACCACCGACTCGAAAACCCCGGGGGGCAGATGGGTCAGCAGGAACGCACCGGTCAACGCACCCAGGAAGGACATGCTCCCCAACCGCAGCGCACGCCCACGCTGCCCCGCCAGTTCACGTCGGTAGGCCCACGTACCACTGAAGCTGCCAGGGGCCAGCCCGATGCTGTTGGAAACCGTCGCTGTGACGGGGGGATGGCCGAACGCAAGAAGTACCGGAAAAGTGAAAAGCGTCCCCGAGCCCGCGACCGCGTTGATTCCCCCCGCGGCCAACCCTGCGAGGAGGATGGCCACAGCCTCCCAGATTCCCATCCGTCCCCGCTTCGCACACGCATCGGCCCTCGCCCCTCGAAGACCACCACAGACTACGAGAGCCGATCGCGAAAACATCATGCCGGGGAGAGGGCCTCACCTGTTCCCCCACGGGCCCGGGCAAGCCCCCTCCAGCAGCGGCGATCTACCTCGGGGCTCTGACGACCTCGTCCCGGATGTGTTCGAAGGCGCTACCCACCCCTTGCAGGGCCTGACCCATTTCCGCGGGGACGATCCATACCTTGTTCGCACTGCCCTGGGCGATCTCGGGAAGTTTCTGCAGATAGTGATAGGCCAAGACGTCCGGGTCGACCTGGCTGGTGTGCAGAGCCTTGAAAACCATGTGGATGGCGTCGGCCTCACCACGAGCACGCACCGTCTGGGCATCGGCCTCTGCCTTGGCGGTGAGCATCTGGGCCTCGGCCTCACCCTTGGCCCTCAACACCACCGAGGAACGTTCCCCCTCGGCCCTGAGAACTGCGGACTGCTTCTCACCCTCGGCGCTGAGCAGCTGTGCGCGCTTTTCCCGGTCCGCGCGCATCTGCATCTCCATCGCCTCCTGCACGGAGGACGGCGGCTCGATGCCCTTGAGCTCGATCCGGCTGATCTCGATGCCCCAGTCGCGGGTGGCCTCGTCCAGCACCGTTTTGAGTTCGCGGTTGATCTGGTCCCTGGAAGTGAGGGTGCCTTCCAGGTTCATGCCACCGATGACGTTGCGCAACGTGGCCAGGGTCAGCTGTTCGACCGCTTGGATGAAGTTGGCGACCTCGTAGGTGGCCCGATAGGCATCGACGACACGAACGTAGACCGCCGAGTCCACCTCGACCGACAGGTTGTCCTCGGTGATCGCCGACTGCGGCGGGAAACTGACCACCTGGACACGGCGGTCGATGCGCTCACGTACCTGATCGATCATCGGGATGACCACGTTGAAGCCCGAGCTGAGCGTCCGATGGAACTTACCGAAACGCTCGACCACGTCTTCCATGGAGTGCGGGACGATGCGCACGCTGCGCCAGAAAATGATCAGCATGACGGCGACGAAGAGGGCAACAATGATGATCATGACCATATGAACGCCCCTCTGTTCTCGTCCCGGGGGGTGGATTGCGACAGCGTCATCTGAGTGGCTCCGGATCTCCTGACGGGGTGACAGGCGGCATGGGCGCGGATCGCGTCCTCACGGCCCCGCGCCCACCCGATGATCATAAAGCGCGCCGAAATGGAGTGATCCGCTCACCGAGCGAAGACGCTACCTCATATGCATCCTGAGCAGCCATATCCGGACGGAAATAGGATTTACGGTCTCTGGATTTTCCGCATTGACCTGACCCATTAATGGGCCACCACACCCGGAGAACCCGGAAGCAGAAGCCTTTTCAGCTACGCTGCTTCACACCGCACGAGCGGTCCACCGCTCGCCGTCCCTCTCCACCTTCAACTGCAGACCGAAGGTCTCCGACAGAAGATCCACCGTCATCACCTCGTCCAACGGCCCCGCGGCCACCACACGCCCCTCACGCAGGAGCAGGCCGTGCGTGAAGCCGACCGGGATCTCCTCCACGTGATGTGAGACGACGATCAAAGAAGGTGCCACCTCACTGTGCGCCAACCTCCCCAATCGACGCAGGAGATCTTCCCGACCACCCAGATCCAACCCCGCCGCGGGCTCGTCCAAGAGCAGCAACTCCGGGTTCGACATCAACGCCCGGGCGATCAGTACCCGTTTACGTTCCCCCTCCGACAAGCTGTCGAAGGCACGGTCGGCCAGGTCACCCACACCCCAATGGCCCAGCAACGTACGAGCACGCCCGTAATCGGGCACCCCGTACTCCTCACGGAACCGGCCCACGTAACCGTAAGCGGCACTGACCACCAGATCGATGACCAAGGTGCCCGCCTCGACCTGCGCAGCAACGGAAGTACCCGCATAACCGATCAGTGGCCGCAACTCGAAAACATCCACCCGGCCCAGCTTCTCGCCGAGGATCTCCACCTGTCCCTGCGTGGGATGCAACTGACTGAAAGCCACGTTCAACAAAGTGGTCTTGCCCGCACCGTTGGGCCCGAGCATCACCCAACGCTCGCCCTCTTGGACCGACCAATCGACGTCGCTCAGCAGCTCCGCCTTGCCGCGTCGAACCGTGACCCCGTCCAGGCCCAGAACCCGCCCCTCCATCGTCCTCCTTCACATCATGTCCCACGCAGGTGCACGGGCCGCCCTACCCTGAGGCAATGCAATTCACGTCCGCACCGCTCGTCGCCTGGGGCAATGCCTGGCTCTCCGGACACGTCGGACTGGACGACGCCGTTGACGCCGTCGAACGCCGCAGCGGCCCCAACCTGGTCGGGACAGTACCCGCAGGCAACCTACCGTTCGACAATGACGTCCCGCTGCGTGTGGCATTGGTACAACTTCGTGGTCTTGGTCTGTCCATGTTCCGTTTGGCACTGCCCACCTGGGGAGACCCACTCGGGTTGGTCGGTCCGAAGGAACTCAACCAGGCCGCCGTCGAGGCGCGTGAGGGAGTACTGATACAGCTCACCGACCGGCAGATAGGACTGGTACCCACCGCCGACCGGAGAGGCTCATCCTACGTCGGGGTCTCCTGGCGCCCCTATCCGGCCAACGACATCGCCCCTCAAGTACCCGACCTGGCAGAGGCCGAACGCAACCTGAAACTCACCGTCCTCCGAGTCACCGAAGCACTCGAAGGCGTGGACGATGTGGCTTCCTTCTCCTCCGCCGTCCATCGTGAACTGGGTGATCTCGGCAACCGTGGCGTCCCGCCCTTGGCCCACGGATACCCACCTCGTGCCCACAGGGTCGCCACTCAGGCCGTACGGCTCGGCACGGTGGTGGCGCTCGCCGACCCACTCGGCAGCCGGGGTCTCAGCGCCCACCAGATGGCCGTACGCACCGAAGCACTGCGTGACCTGGATGCAGCAGTGCGCAGGGCCTACGTGGCCGCCCACGCGGCGATCATCCCTCCCTCGTACGACTGAGGCACGAACCCTGGTGCAGGAAAGCGAATTCTCCGGGTAGAGCCAGGGAAAATACCTGATCCGCGAAGGTGGGGGACCACCGATACTTGAAGAGTGGTCGTACATGGACCCTCATGGATCGAGCAAGGAGACCCGTCATCATGCAACCCGAGCACATCCGAGCCTCCGATGCGGATCGGGACAAGGTGGCCGAGCGGCTCAGGGAAGCGCTGGCCGAGGGTCGTCTCACCCCGGTGGAGCACGAGGAACGCATCGACACCCTCTACAAGGCCAAAACCATGGGTGAGTTGAAACCCATCACCGAGGATCTTCCCGCCTCCGGCGAGGGTTTCGCCCCGAGGCCGAACCTCGAGGAACCGTCCGGCATGGAGATCCTCTCGAACGAGGCTCGGGGGCTCGCCGAGAAGAGCAAGGGTTCGGAGAACCTTGTCGCCGTGTTCGGCGGTTGTGAACGCAAGGGACGCTGGCTCGTCGAGCCCCGCACCAACGTGTCCGTACTCTGCGGTGGTGTCGAACTCGATCTGCGCGAGGCCGTACTCGGTCAACAAGAGGTGACGATTCAGCTCGCGGTGATTCTGGGGGGCGTGGACATCACACTCCCGCACGGTGTCAGAGTGGTCAACAACACGTCGGCGATTCTCGGAGGAGCCGACCTGCACGGCACGGACCAGGTCGTCGACCCGAATGTTCCCGTCGTCAGACTCACCGGGACCTGCATGCTCGGGGGTGTCAGCGTCAAGGCCAAGGGACCTCGACGTAAGAAAGGCCGCAAGGAAAAGTGATGCCCGAGGTGTCCACACGGTGAACCTGTAGGTAAAAGTACGTCCCCGGATAGACCGGACGATTCCTGATACGAGTACCGTGGATGACGCCATGAATGAGGAATCCACGTTGTTGGTGACGGTGACCGGGCGGGATCGTCCGGGCATCAGCGCACGCCTGTTGAGTACCCTCTCCGTCTTCCCTGTGACCATCGTCGACCTGGAACAGGTCGTCCTGGCCGGTCGTCTCGTCCTCGGCACGGTCATCGACGTCGACGAACGTGTCGCACCAGGGGTCAGCCGCCGTCGAGTCCTCGAAGAGGTCTGCGGCGCCTTGGACAAGACCGCGATCGATCTCGACATGGAGGTGGAGTACGCTCGCGGCAACGGCCGGGTCAACGCAAACGGCCAAGATCGGCTGCACGTGACCGTACTCGCCGACCCCCTCCGTCCCGGAGCTCTTGGAGCCATCACCTCCTGTGTGGCTCGTGCCGGCGCGAACATCGACCGGATCGAACGCCTGTCGAGTTACCCGGTCACCTCCGTCGAGATGGAACTCTCCGGAGGAAAGCCCGAACAACTGCGGGCCGAACTGGCTCTGGAGGCCTCCACTCAGGCAGTGGACATCGCGGTACAGCCCAGTGGCCTACACCGTCGTGGCAAGCACCTCATCATCATGGACGTGGACTCCACCCTCATTCAGGGGGAAGTGATCGAGCTGCTCGCCGCTCACGCCGGTTGTGAGGCAAAGGTCGCCCAGGTCACCGAGGCCGCCATGCGTGGTGAACTCGACTTCGAGGAGTCCCTACGTCGACGGGTGTCCCTGCTGAAGGGTCTGGACGCCTCGGCCATCGCCAAGGTCTGTGACGAGATCCGGTTGACGCCCGGTGCCCGCACCTTGGTCCGCACCTTGAAGCGTCTCGGTTACGCCTGCGGCATCGTCAGTGGCGGCTTCACCCAGATCACAGATTCCCTCGTCGAGCGCCTCGGACTGGACTACTCCGCCGCGAACACGCTCGAAATCGTCGATGGCAAAATCACCGGTGAGCTCGTCGGTCCCATCATCGACCGCAAGGGCAAGGCAACCACTTTGGAGGAGTTCGCTGCTCGCGCGGGGGTCCCTCTCAGCCAGACCGTTGCCGTCGGCGATGGCGCCAATGATCTGGACATGCTGCAAACAGCGGGTCTTGGGGTCGCTTTCAACGCCAAGCCCGTGGTCCGTCGGCATGCAGACACCTCCGTGAATGTGCCCTACTTGGACACGATCGCATTCATTCTCGGTATCACTCGCGAAGAGATCGAGGACGCCGACAGAAATGATTCCGACTTCTGGAAGGCGTAGCAAAAGCACCACCGGGGGCTTGGTCCATTCGTGGTGAAGGGGTAAATCCCGGCTGTTTTCCAGTGGAAGACCCAGTGCTGCGCTCACCTCGGTTCCTGAGTCATTGGCGTCAGCTTTTTGGTGGGGGTTTTGTGGTGGCATCACCACCAAACAAACCCCCACCAACCCCC
>DXDP01000059.1 GCA_019115445.1 Candidatus Nocardiopsis merdipullorum | reverse complement strand
CGGTGGCAGGTGGCGAGGTCGGGTCACCGGGCGATGACGGGTCGGTCGGGGGGCCGGAGGTGGGCAGGGGTGTGTCGGTGGGCGGGTCGGTGGGGGTCCCCTCGGTGATCCCGATCGTGCCCAGCGGCACCTGGGCCAGACCGAGCAGGGCCTGGGCGGTGGCCCTGCGCCACTGATCCTTCTGCATGTCCGGGATGCCGTCGGAGATCGCCGTGTCCCGGGCGTCGGTGTTGTAGGCGATCGCCCCGGCCTCGTCGGAGGCGGCCCCGGAGGAGGACGTGACCTGGTGGTCGAGGATCCACTCCGCGGCCACGTCGGCCGCTTCCTGTCTTCCGGTGGCTGCCAGCGCCTGGGCCGCCAGGCCCGTACTGTTGGTGTTGGAACCCACGGTGGGGCCGGAACCGCCGAAGGAACCGTCCTCGCGTTGGATCTCCTCCAGCCAGTCGGCCCCGAGCTCGGCGGCCTCGGTGGCGCCCTCGATCCCCTCCTCACCCGCGGCGAGCAGGGCTTGGACCGCCATCCCGGTGGAGTCGGGGTCCAGCACGGGGGATTCGGCCTCGTCACAGGTGGGTGCAGGGGTGCCGAACTGGTCCGGGGACAGGCGGAACCCACCTTCCGAGCACTGTTGACGGAGCAGGAAGTCCACGACCTCCTGTGGCACGCCGCCGCTGCGTACCAGTCCCAGGACACCGAGGGACTGACCGAAGGTGTTGCTGTTGTCGGTCCCGGTCTCGCGGTCGCTGATACGTCCTTCCTCCGCACCGGTCTCGGGGCCACGGACCAACTCGAGGGTCTCGGCTCGCAGGTCGTGTCCCCCGAAGTCGGTGGGGTCGCTCTCGCTGATCACGGCCGCGTAGAGGAGCTTGGCCGTGGCCCCTCCGATGCGAACTTCGGGGTCACCTCCCCAGTCGTCGTGGCTGTTGTAGCTGCGCACGTTGTCCGCGACGGTGGTGGCGACCCGTTCGGCGGCCTCGGGGTCGGTGCCAGTGGCTTCCAGGGCGATGAGTCCGTCGATGGTGATACCCCAGTCGGGCATGTCACCGACCGGTCCGGGAAGAGCGCCGTCGACGAATTCTCCGGCCAACCACTGGGCGGAGGTGGTCGCAGCCCCCGGATGTCGGGGGTCGGCGGCCACGGCGGCGGGGGCGAGGAGGCCGGCGACGCAGACACCGGCCAGGACGAGTGCGGAAAGTCTTCGGGGGGTACCGATCACGAGGGGTCCTTCGAGACGAGCCCACGGTGCGGGGCTCGCCCCGGACCCGACACGGGGGTGTGCGTATCGTCCCTGGGTGAGGCCCCACGTGCAGACCATGACAGTGGGTGGCCTTGTCCTCGCGCCTTGGGCGATCCGACTCGCGGCAGGGTGTGCCGCACACGGTTGCAGGTCAGCGCCGGATTCTCACCGGTCTTCCCCCTACAGCGCGATATTCATTTATGTGTTTTTTACCAGCAAAACGCGCTTATGCTATCTCAATCCCTCACACATGACTATGGCCGGGCCGGGACGAAGACGTGACGACGTTGGGCGAGCATCACTCACCGGGAAACCACCGCCCCTGGACACCCCTCACTCCACCCGGACGATGCCGCGCTGCAGGGCCGTGGTGATGGCCGCGGTGCGATTGTCCACACCGAGTTTGTCGAAGATGTGCACCAGGTGGGTCTTGACCGTCGCCTCGCTGATGAACAACTCCCGTGAGATCGCACGGTTGGACAACCCTCGGGCGAGCAGACCGAGGATCTGCAGCTCCCGACCGCTGAGCGTGGGCAGGGGTGAGCGCAACCGGTCCATGAGCCGGGTGGCCACGTCCGGGGCCAGCGCGGTCCGCCCTTGGGCCGCGGTGCGCACCGCGGCGCACAACTGTTCGGGAGGGGAATCCTTGAGCATGTAACCGGTCGCCCCCGCCTCCACCGCTGCGAGGATGTCGGCGTCGGTGTCGTAGGTGGTCAACACCAGTACCGGTGGTGAGCGGTCGAGATCTGTGATGCGGCGGGTCGTGGTGACCCCGTCCATACCACCGCCCATGCGCAGGTCCATGAGGACCACGTCCACCCCGGGGTCGTCCGCGAGCACGTCGAGGGCTGCCTCTCCGTCGGCCGCCTCGGCGACCACCTCCATCCCCGGCTGTTCGGCGAACATCGCCTTGAGTCCGTGGCGCACGACCGGGTGGTCGTCCACCAGGAGTATGCGCAGCGGGGCGTCGGTCACGATGTCTCCTCGCGAATCAGTGGTAGTTGGATGGCCACGGCGGTTCCTTCTCCGGGCGTCGACTCCACCTCAAGACGTCCGCCCAGGGCCGTGATCCGCTCCCGCAGGGACGTCAGGCCGTAACCCGTACCGTCGGAGCGGTGGCGGGTCTCTTCCGGTACGAAACCGATCCCGTCGTCGTACACGTCCAGGGTCACCTCTCCACCGAGGTAACCGAGCGTGACCACCGCCGTGTCGGCGTGCGCGTGCGTGACCACGTTCGCCAGGCTGGCCTGGGCGGCCCTCAACAGTGCCACCTCGTATCCCGGGGGTAGCGCGGTGGCGACCCCGTCCTGGCGGAAACGGCAGTCGACCCCGTCGGTACGGGCACAGCGTTCACACAGACGACGCAACGCCTCGGGCAGGTCCCCGCCGGCCAGGGAGGGCGGCGCAAGATCACGCACGAAACGTCGTGCCTCCTCCAGGTTGGCCGCGGCGCTCTCCCGAGCCTCCGTGATCCGGGTCCCGGCCAGGTCGGGGTCGTCGGCAAGAGCGTTCTCGGCCGAGCGCAACAGCAGGACGATGCTGGAGAGCCCTTGAGCGAGCGTGTCGTGGATCTCGCGGGCCAGCCGCTCACGTTCGTCCAGGACCCCGGTACGCCGTTGGGAGGCGGCGAGTTCGTCACGGGTGCGCGTGAGGGTGTCGATGAGTTCGAGTCTTTGCCGACTCTCCCGACTCAACGCCCGATAACCGATGGCGATGGCCACGGCGAACATCGCTCCGAGGCACGGCCCGAGCACCATCCCCACGGTCAGGTCTCCTGTGTGCAGGGCCTGTCCGACGACCACGGACACCGTGATGACCACGACCGCGATCACCGAATGCACACCACGCAACAGGTTCAGGTGCAAGAAGTACAGCGGAAAGGCCAACCACACGAACTCGGAGCCGGCCCAGGCCAGCGACGCCCACAGGGCCGTCACAGCCGCGAGCCACACCAAGGAACGTACCCGGTGCGTTTCGGGGCGTACGACCAGTGAGCCCACCCCGTACAGAAGGCCGAGCCCGGCGGCCCCGCACACCACCACCCACCGTGCCCACCTCGGATGAACGGGGGTCGGGGCGATGAACTCCGTCGTCACGTACTGGAAGAGGGCGAACCCGAGCAGGAACAGAAAGCTCAGGTGCAACAGCAAGCGCAGGGCCCACAGCACCGCCTCGGCCCGGAGCGGCTCCCCCACCTTTCCCTCGTACCACATCCGTGCAGCGTACGACGGACCCCGCGGAAACCACATCAACCGTTCGATCGATTCACGTGCGCAACTTTCGGCTCCACGAAGCACTCCATTTCCCCGATGTGCTCACCCCCTTGCCCGGAGGAGTCTGGAAGCACAACAACCGAGCACCTCCCGAAAGGAGGGACCGTGTTCGTCGCCTTTCGCGACATACGCTTCGCCAAGGGGCGGTTCGCGCTGATGGGCTCCGTGATCGCCCTCATCACCCTGCTGATCGTCCTGCTGTCGGGGCTGACGGCGGGGCTGGCCGACCAATCCACCTCGGCGATACGCAACCTGCCCGCGGACCACGTCGCCTTCGGCACCTCCGGTGACGGCGAGGTCGAAGAATCCTACGCCGACAGCACCGTGTCCCGCACCCAACTCGACACATGGTCGACCACCACCGGGGTGGAGTGGGCCGAACCGGTCGGCATCACCCAGAGCCGTGTCGAACTGGCCGACGGAAACTCCACCGCCGTGGCCCTGTTCGGGGTGGAGGCCAACGGCCGCATCGCACCCGAGGAACTGGACACGACGAACGGTCTGGTGGTCGGCGACGAGATCGCCGAGGAACACGATGTCGCCCCGGGTGACACCGTGACCATCGGCGGGCAGGAGCTCGTCGTTGACGCGCTCGTGCCCACCGAGCACTACAGTCACACCCCCGCGGTGTGGACCGACATCGACACCTGGCAGGACATCGACCCGCGTGTGCGTCACGCCGAGGGCGAGGACGCACCGATCGCGAACGTCGTGGCCGCCGGGACCGACTCCGGGGAGGCCGCCGAGTCCGCCGACGACGACGCGGGAACCGTGTCGGCGACGCTCTCCGACAGCCTCACCGCCATCGGCTCGTTCGCCTCGGAGAACAGTTCCCTGGTCACCATGCAGGGCTTTTTGTACGTGATCTCGGCCCTGGTCGTGGGCGCGTTCCTGACCGTGTGGACGATCCAACGCGGTGGTGACATCGCCATCCTCAAGGCACTCGGTGGATCCACGAAGTATCTGCTGCGGGACGCGCTCGCCCAGGCCCTGATCGTCCTCATCGCCGGTGCCGCCCTCGGTGGTGCCGTGGGTGTGGGCTCGGGTGCACTTGCCGCCGGTGTCCTGCCGTTCTCCCTGACCGTGGGAACCACGGTCGGGCCGGTGACCGCGATGGTCGTGCTGGGCATGCTCGGCGCGATCCTGGCGGTCCGCCGTATCACTTCCGTCGACCCGCTCACCGCCCTGGGAGGAGTCCGATGAGCCTGGAACTGAACAACGCCACCCTGACCTACCCCGATGGTGACGAGACGGTGACCGCGCTGGACGACGTGTCCCTGAAGGTGGAGTCCGGTGAACTGGCCGCGGTCGTCGGCCCCTCCGGCTCCGGGAAGTCGAGTCTGCTGGCGGTCGCCTCCACCCTCATCCGCCCGGACTCGGGCCAAGTGGTGATCGGTGGTACCGACACCACGGGACTACATCCCCGAGAGCTGGCCGTACTGCGGTTGCACCGCATCGGGATCGTCTTCCAACAGCCCAACCTCATCGGTTCACTGACAGCCGTCGAGCAGTTGATGGTCACCGAACACATGCGTGCGCAACCACTGCGCAAGGCCCGGACCACCGCGATGGAGACCCTGGCCGCGGTGGGCCTGATCGGCAAGGAGCACCGCCGGGCACACCAGCTGTCCGGGGGTGAGCGTCAGCGGGTCAACATCGCCCGGGCCCTGTCCGGCAGGCCCGACGCGTTGCTCGTGGACGAACCCACCGCCGCACTGGACCACGATCGCGGCGCCCAGGTCGTGGACTTGTTGAGTGAGGCCACCCGTACCTTCTCCGTGGCGACACTGATGGTCACCCACGACACCGAGTTCCTCGGATCTGCCGAGCAGGTCTGGAAGATGCGCGACGGTCGACTCGGGGCAGCCGCCCCGGCCTGAGAAAGCGGCCGACCCGATGCGGCCGGCTCGAAACGGGGCACTGCGCCACCGTATTCCCTAGAGTGGTGCTCACCGCCCAGGGAGTACGGAGAACACCATGCAACTGTCCGCCCTGTTGGACTTCGAAGTCGTTCCGTTGGACACCGAGGACGCGGTATCAGTATTGCTCGATGTCACCGCACCCGAACACGACGAGGAGACCGAACGCCCACCCGCCACCTTGCAGGTCGTGCTCGACCGCAGCGGTTCCATGTCCGGGAAGCGGTTGGAAGGCGCGGTGCAGGCACTGCTCGGGCTGGTTTCACGCCTTGCCCCCACCGACAACTTCGGACTGGTCACCTTCGACCACGAAGCCCGCGTGGAGGTACCGACCGGGCCGCTGACCGACCGGGAGGCGGTCCGGCAGAGCATCCGGCAGCTGTCCCCGGGCGGTTCCACGGACATGTCCAGCGGTCTTCTGCGTGGCATCCAGGAGGCCCGACGCGCGGCGGGCGAGCGCGGCGCCACACTCCTGTTGATCTCCGACGGACACGCCAACACCGGGGTCACCGACCACGGCCAACTCGCGAAGATCGCCGAGCAGGGCCACGAGCACGGGATCACCACCACCACGGTGGGCTACGAACTCGGCTACGACGAGGCACTCATGGAGGCGGTGGCCGCAGGAGGTGCGGGCTCGTCCCTGTTTGCACGCGACCCCGACACCGCCCAGGGGCTCCTTGCCCAAGAGACCGAGTACCTGCTGGCCAAGTCCGCCCAGGCGGTGTCCTTGCGTATACCCGACAGCAAGCACCTGCGCAGCCACGGGGTGGTGGGGGAACTTCCCTCGCACACCCTGCCCGACGGGACGGTGATGGTGGAGCTGGGGGACCTGTACTCGGGAGAGCAGCGCCGGATCCTGCTCCGTCTGGAGGTTCCGGGACTGTCCGACCTGGGCACCGTCACCGTCACGACCTTGGAGGTCACCTACACCGATCCGCAGACACTCACGACCTACACGGTGTCCTTGCCCATCAACGTCAACGTGGTGCCCGGTGACGAGGCCGCGGGGCGGGTGCCCACCCCGGAGGTGCGCGCGGAGGAGGCGATCCAAAAAGCCCAGACCGCCAAGCGCGAGGCCAGTGAAGCGCTGCGCCGAGGCGACTCCGAGTCGGCCGTGGGGTTGCTCGACGCGGCCCGACAGAACCTGGACGATCTCGCCCCGAACTCCGGGGGCGCCGCACACGACGTGGCCGAGCAATCGGCCGAGCTGGGGTCCCTTTCCGCACAAGCAAGGCTGAACGACGCCAACACCACGTCCAAGGAGGCCATGGCCAGCTCCAGTGGTTACGTGCGTCGCCGTCACAACCGGCAGGCGGGCCCCGGTGAGTTCCGGGCCCAGGCACCGGGCGACGACGAACGGTCCGGTTCTGCTCGAGGCGGATCCGGGCAGCGTATCCGTGGCCCACAGACCGGCA